>CARXAY010000019.1 GCA_949093475.1 uncultured Oscillospiraceae bacterium | reverse complement strand
GTGTCCTCGCCGTCAGCGAACACATGGAGACGGTTTGCGTCCGCCTTGGAGTCCATGCCGATGAGCTTGGCATAACGGCACAGCATCACAGCCAACTGCTCCCGGGTGATCACATCGTCGGGGGCAAAGACGTCCTCGCTGTAGCCGGTGACAACCTTGGCTTTTGCCGCCCAAGCCACACCCTCGGTGTAATACTTGCCCTCGGCAACATCCTTGAAGGTGGTCTCATAATCAGTCTTACCCTGAGACAGGCGGTGGAGGACGGTGGCCAGAGAGCCGCGGGTCATGGGGACAACGGGGCTGTACTTGTTGTCGCCTGTGCCGTTGACCAGCTCCAGCCCAGCCATCTTGTGGATGGCTTCTTCCGCCCAAGGCGTGGCGTCCACGTCCTCGAACTTGGTTTCCGGTTCGGGAATGGCGGCAGGAATTTCCGCCTTGACCAGTTCTTCCCCGTTTTCGTCAGTGACGGTGATGGTGATGTCCCCGTTCTTGGTGGCGACGGTCTCAGATTTCGTGCCGTCGGGCTGCTGAACCGTCTCAGTCACCGTGCCGTCGGGCTGGGTCACCGTGGTCACCTTCGTGCCATCCTCCCGGGTCTCATAGGTAGTCGTTGTGGAGGGGGCGGAGGAGCTGCCGCCGGAGGAAGATCCGCCGCCGGAGGCGGGCTTGGTCACCGTCACCCGGCAGGAGGCGGACACATTGTTCATCTGGTCGGTGGACACGGCGGTAATGGTGACCACACCCTCGGCCACGCCCTTGACCACGCCGTTTTGATCCACGGTGACAATGGCCTCGTTGCCTGAAGTCCAGAACAGGACGGGACTGGTGGCGTCCTCCGGGGTGACGGTGGCCTTCAAGCGGGCTGTTCCGCCCACCAGCAGCGCCACATCCTGCTTCTCCACGGTCACCTCCTCCACATAGCGGAAGGCTTCGGTTTGGGGCAGAATGGCGGCGGTGGGCTCGGAGGTCAACGTCCCCTCGAAGCTCCCTGTGCCGGTGACCCGGACTTTGATGGTCTTGCCCACGGCCTCGGCGGGGATGTGATACTCCGGCTGGGTCGCGCCGTCGATCTCGGTCTCGGCGCCGTTTTCCTCCACCATGATCCACTGGTACTCCACCGTGGCGTTGACGGGGACGGTCTTCACCGTCAGAACGCGCCCCACACGGGCCGGGCCGATCAGGGCGATGGTCTGAAGGGTCAGGGCGCTGGCTTGGCCGGCGGCGGTGATGACCACGTTCCCCGCCACCTGAGCGCCGGGAAGGGTGACCTTGCCGGTCTCGGCATCGTATTCATACTGCTCCGCCGTCAGCGCCGCACCGCCCACTGCCACGGCAACGGTATCGGGCAGGCGGTAGCCCCGGGTGGCCTCCAGCGTCACGGTCAGCCCCTCTCCGTGGGTAACGGACTGCGGCGCGCCGGAGGCGCGCAGGCCGTCGGTGAGGCGGTAGACCACGGTATAGTGCTTCCGCACGGCCTCCCCCGCCACGGTGAGGTTTCCGGTCACGCCGTGGGCAAAGCGGAGCGTCCGGTTCGGGGAGTTGGGCGCGTCGGGCAGGTAGGTGTAATCGGTAAAGATCGCCCCTGTGTCCGTGTTGGTCACGGTCAGGCTGCGTGGCATATCGTAGCCCTCGTAAGGCGTCAGGAGAATGGTCAGCTCCTGCCCGTAATACGCCTCATGCTCGGCCTTATCGCAGCCGATGTACTTCAAGTCATGGGTCACAGTGTAGGTCTTTCGTTCAAACTCTGCCGCCACCGTCGTTCTGGTGGCAGGCATCTGGAAGGTATAGACCCCCTCCTCCGTGCCGGGGCTGACCGGGATGTCATTCCCGCCCCGGTCGGTGACGGTGAGGGACTTGAATCGGTAGCCCTCGTTCACCGTCACCCACAGGGTGACGGTGTCGCCCGCGGGGATCTGATCGCGGTTGGCGCGGACTGCGCCGCCCTCCACGTTCTGAGGAACGATCAGCTCCACCTCCGCGCCGCCGGTCACAACAATACTAATGGTGGCGGAGGGCTCTCCGGCAAAGTGGGTGTCCGTCTCGGCGCGGCGGACGCGGTAGTTGCCCACGCCCAGACTGGTGATCTCCCCCGTGCCGTAGGTGTCTCCCTCGCCGGGGATCTCCTCCTCCGTGCCGTCCGGCCAAACCACAGCCGTCCACGGATCGGTGAGGGCGGGCATCGCTCCGTCCAGCGCCCATTTCTGATACTCATATGCCCGGCCCTTGAAAAGGCCGGTGATCGCGCCGTCCTCAGCGTCCTCCCTGCTCACGTTTCGATGGGTGGGGGTGGCCTGCATCTGCGGGCCGTCCGCTTTGGTGACCGAAAGGGTGCGGGAGGTGGACGTCCCCTCGTAGAGGCCCGTGCCTGTGATCACGACCTTCAGCGTCTCCCCGATGTCCCCGGCCTTGACCACATAATCCTGCCCGGCAGCGCCCGGAATGGCCTCCTCGCCGCAATACCACTGGATGCTCAGGTGTTCCTTGGCCTCTTGGGTGAAGGTGTTCAGGTCGGCGGTGAGGGTCACGCCGTACTGGGCCACGCCCTCATTTGCGCCGGAGACGGTGACCGAGCCCATCAGCTTCTGCTTGACCGTGATCGTGCAGGTGGCAAAGACCGTGGCGGGGCTGCCCGAGGCCCGAACCGTGATGGTGGCCGTGCCGGGGGCGACCGCAGTGACCACGCCGTCGTTGACGGTGGCCACGTCGGTGTTGTCAGACTCCCACAGCAGCAGCTCCGGCGAGGCGGCAGGGGTCACCGTGGGCCGCAGGGTGACGGTGTGGTCAGGGTCGTCCTCGTTGACGTAGACGGTGTGGGTCTCATTCTCCCCAAAGGCCAAGGCCGTGATGGGCATCCTGTCTAAATTCTCCAGCAGGGGAAGGATGGTGGACAGCTTAAGCTCCGCCCAGTTGCCGTCGGCGTCGGTGACCGAGTCACCCACGGCGGTGGTTCGCAGGGCCATCTGATTGGCCGCGCCCAGAGCGACGGTGAAGGCCGCCGGCGCCGCCGCGTTCTTGGTGGAGGACTGCATCATGGCCTCCTCCCCGTCGAGGATCACGCGGAATTGCAGCTCAGGAACATTGGCGGAAGCCCGCTGGGCGTAGCTGACCCCCACCCGGCCGGACAGGGTGTCGAAGCCCCAGTCGGACAGGTCATACTCCACCACCGTGTTGGCCCGGACGCCCAAGCCCTTGGGGGTGTCAAAGGCGATCTCGCCGCTCCCCTCGCCGATCAGGGACAGGTCGTTGTAGCTCCAAGCCCGGTCGCGGATGGGGACGTTGCCCACGATGTCCGACCAGCCCAGATCAGAGAGATAGGCCGACTCCCGCACCTCCACATGGATGGTGTAGGTGGTGGAGCTGCTCTCGTCGGGGGCGGTCACGGTCACGGCGACCTTGTTGTAGAGCCTGCCGTCCTTGGTATAGAGCTTGCCGCCCGCCGCCGTCGCCGATTCACTCTTGAAGAAGCGGCAGGTCGCGCCGTTGACCGCTCCCGTTCCCGTCCCTTTGTCGGCCACCGCCTCGTAGGCGAGGGCCGCGCCGGACTGGGCAGCCACGGCGGTGAGGCCCGCGGTACGGTTGCCGTAGGCCACCGCGTAATACTCGGTCACAGCGGGGTCAAAGGCGGGATAGAGCTTCAGCGTACCCAGAGACAGCTTGCGAAGCTGGGCGTTGTCCTCCTTCTGCTTCACGATGGCAAGGTCATACACGGTGGTGGTCACGCCGTCCTCCGCCACCACCCGCAGCTTCACTTGGGTCACGTCCCCGGTCAGGGGGATGGGCGCGTCCTTGGAAGCAGGCAGGCCGTTGACCACAAGGTTGAGCTTGGCCTTGTCGCTGTAAGCGGCCGTCAGGGCGGCGGAAGCCGTCCCCGCCTCCACCGCCACCGCACCCAGCTCCGTGCCGCCGTTCAGAGGCACGGGCGCGCCGTTGACGTTCAAAGAGGTCAGCCGGGCCGCGTCCGAGCGGTACGCCGCCTCGGCCACGGCGTAGACCCGGATGCGCTGGGCGGTGGCATAGTTGGTCTGCGCGTCGTTGTTTCCATATACGCGGGTGGTCACCAGACGGACATGAGTGGCCTCCACCGGCTGATCCAACGTAATGATCTGGGCGGCGTTGGTATTTTGGAACGTACCGCTCTTCACCGTCCTAAAGTCAGCGTCCGTAGGCTGGGCAGTGGGGTCGTCCAGACAGGCAAACTGCAGCTCGTAATCATTGATGACACAAGAGGTTTTGTCCGTACGGCTTCGATAACTCACCACCGCGATCTCCCGCTTCTCATCAAAGCCGGTCTGGATCCAGATGGGGGTCTCCACAGAGGGGTGGCCCTGAAGATTTTCCGCCGTTGCATTGCCATAGTTGGAGTGCCACCAGCGGTTCTCATCGTCAAAGGCCCACGCAGGGCCGCCGTCGCCGCCGGAGGAACTCTCATACCAAGAATTGGCCTTGGCGTTTTTCGCCAAAACGGCGGAGTCCAGTTCCTCGGTGGGAATTTCCGTCTCCAGCTGGGTCTTATAGAGCGCGTCGATATCGCTCAGCTTGAATTTGGTCCGGCGGATCCAGCAGCGGTCGGTGCGGACTCCGTCTGCCCAGCTCTGAGAAAATTCCTTGTCCCAGTGGCCGTAGGTATCCAGCACAAAAGTGCCGTCGGGGTAGACGGCCATGCCGGTGTAGCCGGTGTCGCCGGACGCGGCGCTGGGCGCCCAGTCCTCATCCAGCCGGATGCGGTACTGGCCCTCGTTGAATTCCATCAGATCCTCGTAGGTGCCCACCCATGCCATCCACTCGCCGCACGTCCAGCCGCCAAAGCCGCCGTTGGCGGTCACACTGGTGCAGATCATCTCCCGGAAGGTGATGACCAGACGGCCGCTGATGGGGTCGTAGAGGGCCTTGTGCCGCTCGCCGTACAGCGCGCCCTGCATATCCACGGGGCGGCTCCATGTCTCCCCTTCGTCGTCCGACCAGAAGATCACCGACAGGCAGTTGTGGCTCTGGGTGCGGGCCATAGCCACGATGCGGTTTCCGTCGGGGGAACGGAACATCCCCACCTCACAGATCTGCTTCGCTTTTTCTATCGCGTTATGCTCTGCCAGATAACGCTCCGGGGCAGACCACTGCATATTGCCGTTCGCGTCAAAGGTCAGATATGTTTTGTAGTTGTTGTAGTTCAAATCATGGAAAACGCCCATCCACTTGTCGATCCAGTTGCCGTTCGCATCCTTCAGTTGGATCAGGCTGGCCATAGCCACCACGGAGTATAACCCGCAGTCCCCCTGATACTGCACCGCGTCGCTCCAGTGGATGCCGTCGTCGCTGACGGACGCGTCCCAACCGCCCGAAGCGCCGGAGCCTGTGTTATGACTCCAGTTGGGCCGCCCGGTGATAAGGACATACTTTACATCGCCATTGGTGAAATTCAAAGTGTACATTGTGGGGGTCTCTAAAGACCGTTCCCAGTTTGCAGGCGTGTTCTCGATCCTCTCCCAGCTCTCCCCCCGGTTGTCGCTCTTCATCATAATCAGCGGGCCGCAGCCGTGGCCCTTGGGGAAGGCGGTGACCAGGGTGCCGTCGGGGAGGGTGATCATGTCAGGCTGGCCGTAATACTGGTTGGAACGATCCAAAATTGGCCCGTACACATCGCCCTGATACTGCTCAGGCAGCATCACGATGGGCACATCCTTGGGCTGGAGGTTCACCTTCTTGGTGGCGCCCAGAGCCAGCCGCTCTTCGTATTCTGCCGTGAGGGAGACGATCCCCTGCCGCAGGGTCTTCATGTCGGCGGCCAGCGCGGTCTTGCCCGCAGCGGTGAGGTAGTAGCCGGAGGAGTCGTAGGTAGACCTCACCGTGGCGGCCAGCGTGTCCACCGCGCTCTCCATGGCGGGGCAGTTGGCCCGGATGGTCATGAGCTTGTTCACGTCCCGCACGCCCTGAGCCATCTTCTCCAAGCGCAGGCTGGAGTGGGCCACCGGGTTCACGGCATCCTTTTCGTCAGGGAAGATGAGGAAGCAGTCCCCGGCCTCGAACATGGCATGGCTGGTGTCCCGCAGGGGGTCGGCCACCCATGAATCATAGGCCCAGCGCAAAAAGCCGGTTCCGCCCACAGCGTAGGAATAGAGCATGGTCCAGTAGCTCTCGCCCGGGGCGCTCAGGGAGAAGTTGCCGGGCTTGTGTTCGGTGCAGGAGTAGACGGTAGTGCGCAAACCGGCGGCCTTTCGCGTGGACAGCATATTCTGAAAGGTGCTCAGGTTACCCTTTACCGCCATAGAGCCAACATTCAAATCATCAATGCGGATGGAGAGGGCTTGGTGGGCCGCGTCCATCCTATCCATGGCTCCCGCCTTTTTGAAAGGCTTGCCGTCAGTGCCCGTCACGCTCTCGATCAGGGTCAGCGCCGCGTCGTCGATCCCCCGCTCATCAATGCCGATGTAGGTCCGGTCCTTCCAGCCCTTTTCCTCCATATGGGCCATCAGATCGGTCAAAAAGGCGGTCCACCCCTCGTTCCAAGCGGCGGTGCTGCCCTTGGGGATGACCTGCTTTGTCCCGCTGGCGTCCAGATAGCGGATCTCGTTGGTCCACGGAGCTGTGCTGTAGCACACAATCTTATCGCCGATGCCGATCTCATGGATATTGAACTCGACCCACTTGTCGAAGTCGGTGTAGTCAAAGACCCACTCTCCCGCCGCGTTCTTGCTCCACGCCACCATGCTGGGGATGTGGACCTCGTTTTGGCTGTAGGTCTGCCGCGCCCATGCGTCCTCGGCGATGGTGGTGGTGATGGCGTGACCGCCGATGGACTTGTACTTCTCCATGATAGGCCGCAAAATGGCAAAATGTTCCGGGGAGAAGGGGGTTACCTCATAATACTCCGCCGAGGCATAGGGATTCTGCCACAGCTCGATGTCAAAGCCGTTCTTAAACTCCGTGGCGTCGGGGAGGACGGGAGACGCCACGTTCAGCGTATACGTAAAGGTGAGCTTTTTCGCCTCGGCCAAACCGCTCGCCGTCACGGTGATCTGGCCGCTGTATGTACCCGGCTCTGCGTCCTTGGGCACGTTCACCGACACCCAAAGGCCCTGCACCTTCCCGGCGGCCACATCCACCGGGTCAGCCCCCATCAGGACTTCCGCGGCGTCCTTGCGGCTGCCCGTGGGCACGGCCACGCCGTGGGAATCGCCCCAGCCGGGCATCCCGGTATACGCCTGAACCACCTTGATAAAGGAAAGGTCTACGTTTTGGGCGGCGATGGTGTGTCCTTTGCCGTCGGAGAAGTCCCCTGCGGTGGCGGTGACCCCCGTCAGATTATTTTGCCCCGCCGCCAAAAAGATCTGGGACACGGCGGTATCGTTGCGCCAAGCGTTCAGGGTCGCGGCCTTGGCGTCCACGGCCAAAGCCGCGCGGAAATCCTCTTGGACGTACTGAAGGTCGTCGTCCACGATTGCGCCGTACAGCGGCTCGGTGAGGTCGTTGAGGTCAGGGGGCGCGTTGGGATCGACGACAGCGGCGGCAATGGTGAACATCCCAGCTCCATCGACCTTGGTCACGGCAAATTTGGTGGGGGTAGCGGTAAGCGCAATTTGGTTGTACTCACCCACCGTGCGGGAGCTTATGTCCAGATATTTATTGTTGGACACGTTCTTAATGGTGTACCAGCCATTGGCGTCTACGTTCATCTGGAACATATGGTTGGCCTTGTGGTTCTGGCAACCGCTGGGAAGCGTGTACGGGTCTCCCGGCGTGGTACTTTCTCCGCAGGAGTCCGTTGCGCCGGCCTGCGCGTACATCTTCCTGAACTTGTCGTTTGACCCAATGGGTGCTGTGTCTCCGATCAGGTAAATACCGCCATCCTCAATAGAGGTAGCCGCACTGCCCGAAACAGCAGAGCTGTCAGCCAGCTTATATAGCTTGAGCGCATGGGATTCCGCACCCACGCCCCACGCGCCATGGTTGCTGACGTAGGCCCACATATTGCCCGCAGGCAGGGTGACCGTCCGCTCCGTTTCCCCCGCGGCCAAGGCCGCCGCAGGCAGCAGCGACAGCACCATAACTGCCGCCAGAAGCACAGAAATCAACCTTCTCCAACGTCTCATCGTTGTTTCCTCCCTTAAATGTGGTTGTTTCGGGCAAGCAAGCATTCGCCTTGGAATGCCCGATTTTCCCCTTGCGTATTATTATAGCTTTTTTGGTGAACCCGTCAAGTTTTTTTCGCCTTCCTTTTTGACATTTGTATATTCCGACAGGACTGTTTCAATCATTTTTTCAAAACCGTATCTTGACACGGCGCATAGAATGGTGTAAGATTACGCCTTTAAGGAGGGACTGCTATGGCAGAAGTCAATGAAGCGCAAGCCAATGCCATGATCAAGCGGGTGTCCGTGGTAACGGTGCTGGGCAACGTCGTCCTGACCGTATTCAAGCTCTTTGCGGGGGTGATGGGGCGGTCGGGGGCGATGGTGTCCGACGCCATTCACTCCCTCTCCGACGTGTTCACCACCCTGATCGCCTATCTGGGGGTGCGGCTGTCCCAAAAGCCCGCCGACAAGGAACATCCTTACGGCCACGAGCGGTTTGAGTGCGTCGCCTCCTTGCTTCTGGGGCTGATTTTGCTGGTCACCGGACTGGGGATCGGCAAGGTGGGCGTGACCAACATTCTGGCGGGCCACTATGACGGCCTGACCCCGCCCGGCGTCATCGCCCTTGTGGCGGCGCTGGTGTCCATCGGGATGAAGGAGGGGATGTTCTGGTACACCCGGTATTACGCCAAGCTCCTGAACTCCCCCGCCTTTATGGCGGACGCGTGGCATCACCGCTCCGACGCCTTTTCCTCCGTCGGCTCGCTCATCGGCGTGGGCGGGGCGATGCTGGGCTGGCCTGTGCTGGACAGCGTGGCCAGCGTGGTCATCTGCCTGTTCATCTTAAAGGTAGCCTATGACATTTTGAAGGACGCTCTTTCCAAAATGCTGGACACCTCCCGGGGGGAGGAGTACGACGCCAAGCTCCGGGACTACGTTCTGGCCCAGTCCGACGTGCTGGGGGTGGCTCTGCTCCAGTCGCGCACCTTCGGCAACCGGGTGTATATCGATCTGGTCATTCAGGTGGACGGCGAGCTGAAGCTCCGGGACGCCCACGCCATCGCCGAGCGCGTCCACGCCGCCGTGGAGCGGGATTTTCCGGATATCAAGCACATTATGATCCACGTCGATCCAATCGAGGAAACGCCCCCGCCGGAAACGAACGAAGAAAAAACGGACGCTTAACGCGTCCGTTTTTCTATGTATGCTGCGGTCACGTCGGTGACGCCGGGGCCTGCGTTGGGGTGAATGGAAGAATAGGCGTTGTCCGCCAAAAACACCGCCAGCAGCGCCGCCGCCAGCGTGATGGCGACGGCGGGCTTGATCCTTCGGATCACGCCGTCAATGGCGGGGGCAAGGAAGTAGACCACTGCCGCTCCGGCCACGCCGAACACCAGCAGTCCCTCGGCGCAGATGCGGCCGTTGAGGTTGAGGAAATAGCCCGTGTAGTCCCACCAGCGCATCCCGCCGTGCATCATCTCCAGATACCAAGAGGTGAAATACTCCACCGCCCCCGACAGGAGGATGGCGAGGAAAAACTCCGCCGCCGGCTTCTTGCGGAAGCGGGCCAGCACCACCAAGATCATGGTCGCCCCCGTGCCGTAGATGGGCAGCCACGGGCCGTGAAGCACCCCACGGTTGACAAAGACGCCGCCCTGAACCAAGCCGATGGCCACCTCCCACAGCCAGCCCACAAAGGCGAACAGGAGAAACATCAGCACCAGAGAATAGACCGAGTAGTGACGCAGGTATTTCACCTGCGGGATCGTATCCTTGTGTGCCTTGGTGGGGGCGGGGCACAGCTTCACCGGGTAAGCCAGACCCTCCGCCATGTCCTTCCCCGCCTGCCCCGCAGACCACGCGGCCACGGCGGCGTCATACTCCGCCTCCTGCGCCCGGGAATAGAAGGAAATGCCGAAATTCGCCGCCAAAAAATGGCGGAAGCCCTTGTCCTGCGAAATACAGTCGCCGGGCTTGTCGGCGCACTGGGCGGAGAGGGGATAGGCCGCGTCCAGCGCCTCCTTGGAGGCTTTTTCAAACAGGAAGTCGTCGGTCAGCTTCTCCGCGCCGGGAATGCCCCGGGCCTTGGCGTGGTTGCGGACATAGGCGTAATACCGCCCGAAAAACGCCGCTTCATAAGGGCCGGAAAACAGGAGCTGGGACAGCCCGAAGGTCAAAGCGGCCAACAGCGTCCAGCCGAAGAAGGTCAGCTTCCAGACAAAGCACTGCCACTTGTGGCCCTTCATCATCCGCCGGGAGAGGGTGATGGCCTCCCGCCCGGTGAGGGTGGGGTTTTCCGCCAGAATGTACGGGACAAGGAAGTAGGAATACTGCTTGATGATTCCGCCGATTAGGGTACACCACCAAAAAAATTGATAGACGGTGCAACGGAGCATCGCCCCGGCGATCCGCTTCCAGCGGCCCTCCCGCCAAGGGAAGGTGAGCCGGGAGAGGGAGAGCTTTTCATACTCCTCCCCCTCCAGCACCACCCGGCGCAGGGCGACGACGTATATCTCCTTTACGAATAGCCAGAAAGCCAAACTGAGCAGCACGCTCAGTCCCACAAACACCGCCACCGCCAAGTCGTCTGAGCGGGTCACCGAGCGGATGCCCATCAGTACCGTGGT
Organism: uncultured Oscillospiraceae bacterium; assembly: GCA_949093475.1. Lineage (GTDB taxonomy): Bacteria > Bacillota > Clostridia > Oscillospirales > Oscillospiraceae > MGBC124762. The sequence goes on along the minus strand of CARXAY010000019.1, from coordinate 1,189 downwards.
GATGGCCTTGCCGGAGGCGACCATATTCACCACCCCGGCCAGCACCCCACGGGAGCGGCCAAATACCTGCCCCAAAAAGCCGTCGGCGGGCTGAAGCGGCTGGGGATTTTTCTCCTGATAGCTGTCCACCAGCATCTCGTAGAGGTCGGCGCTGCCAAAGTCGGTGCGGACGCCTTCCTCCGCCGTCTCTTCGCCGCTCAAGTCAATTTGGAACAGCTGCACACTGTAGGTAAACTCCGTGCCCAGCAGCGCCGCCGCCAGACACAGGCACACCAGCGCCAGCCAGTGCCGCTTGACGACCTGCTTCGCGGAACGTTTCATCTCTCTTCTGTTCATGGTTTCTCTCTCTTTTTCTGTTTCTCTTTTTTACTTGTGGCCCTGCTCCTTCAAAAGCTCCTGCTTGATCTGCCACAGTTTTGGGGACAAGTCCACATAGTAGTTGTGGGGGTTCTCAAACCGCTTCACCTCGTCCCACAGGGCGTCCACCTGCTGGGCGCAGTAGGCGCGGGCCTCCTCCAGCGTGGGCGTTTCATACACCCGCTTGCCTCCCTCGAAGATAGGGACGAGGAGGGGCTTGGCCACATAGTCGGTGATGGTCTGGGATTTCCATGTGGCCTGCGGGTCGAACAGCTCCAAGGGCCGGCCGTCGATGACCTCGTCATAGACGGCGATATAGTCGGCAAACGCCTTCCCCGTGTCCGGGGCGAACAGGCGGTAGACCTTTTTGAAGTGGGGGGTGGTGATCTTGGCAGGGTTCTCGCTCACCTTGATTTTCGGGACGATATGGCCGTCCTCCTCAATGGCCGCCAGTTTGTAAACGCCGCCGAACACCGGCTCGGATTTGGAGGTGATGAGCCGTTCGCCCACACCGAAGGCGTCGATCTGCGCCCCCTGCTGGATGAGGTCGCGGATGATATACTCGTCCAGCGAGTTGGAGGCCACGATCTTGCACTTGGTCAGCCCCGCGTCGTCCAGCATTTTCCGTGCCTTTTTGGAGAGGTAGGTCAGGTCGCCGGAGTCGATGCGGATGGCGCAGTTTTCAATGCCCAACGGGGCAAGCACTGTTTGGAACGCCTTAATGGCGTTGGGCACGCCGGAGCGCAGCACATTATAGGTGTCCACCAGCAGGGTGGCGGAGTGGGGATAGAGCTTGCAGTAGGTCTCAAAGGCGGTGTACTCATCGGGGAAC
>CARXAY010000018.1 GCA_949093475.1 uncultured Oscillospiraceae bacterium | reverse complement strand
GTTTGTCACGGAATGACAGGCGTTATCGTTCATCCAGCGGTTGTAATCGCCATGAAGCGTTTCTCCTACCAGCACAAACTCCGGCTTGAGGCTTTCGGTAAACCGACGCAATTGAGACAGATACTCCGTGGGCAGACAATAAGCCACGTCGAGCCGAAGACCGTCAATGCCAAATTCCTCGACCCAGCCCCGGATCACGTCAAAATGGTGTTCCACCACAGCGGGGTTTTGAAGATTGAGTTTGACCAGCTCGTAGTGGCCCTCCCAGCCCTCATACCAAAAACCGTCATTGTAGTTGGAGTTGCCGTCGAAGAAAAGGTGAAACCAATCCTTGTAGGGACTGTCCCAGCGCTTCTCCTGAACGTCCCGAAATGCCCAGAATCCACGGCCGACATGGTTGAACACACCGTCAAAGAGAACTCGGATCCCGGCGTCATGGAAAGCGTCACAAACGGCCTTTAGATCGTCATTCGTTCCCAAACGGCAGTCCACACGGCGGTAATCCCGGGTGTCGTAGCCATGACGGTCGCTGTCCATGGTGGGGTTGAGAAGCACAGTATCTGCGCCCAGATCACGGATATGCTGCACCCACGGGATCAATTCCTTCACTCTCGGAACAGTAACACCGTCATTTTCTGCCGGCGCGCCGCATAGGCCCAGCGGATAAATTTGATAGATAACGGACTGGTCATACCACATACGGATCACCCTTTGCGAATAGATTACAACGCTGGTAGTATACCAAAAAACGGAGTGGGACGCAAGGAAAAATTATTGCACTTTTCTACAAGGTGTGCTACAATACCGAATGTTTGAAATCCCAATATAAAGAAGGTAGTTAAACCATGCTGATGCTGACCTCCATTGCTCTGGCGCTCTTGGCCGGGCTAATGATGACCCGTGTGATGAACCGTTTTCACTTGCCTGACGTGACTGCCTACCTGCTGGCAGGAGTGATCCTCGGGCCGTGTCTCCTTGGACGGATCGGGCTGCCCGGTCTGGGGTTTGCCACTTTTGAGCAGGTGCAGCTCCTTCAGCCCATCTCTGATGTGGCGCTGGGCTTTATCGCCTTTGCCATTGGCAGCGAGTTTCGCCTTTCCCACCTTCGCCAGACCGGCGGCGCGGCGGTGACGGTGGGGATCATTCAGGCGGTGGTGGCCACTGTCTTCGTGGATCTCTCCCTGCTGGGCCTTCACATGGCGCTGGGCGACAAGCTCCCCATCCCGGCGGTCATTACCTTGGGCGCGATTGCAGCAGCGACTGCGCCGGCGGCAACCTTGATGGTGGTGCGCCAGTATAAAGCCAAAGGCCCGGTGACAGATCTGTTGCTGCCGGTGGTTGCGCTGGATGACGCAGTCGGCCTGATCATCTTTGCCATCTCCTTCGGTGCGGCCCAAGCTATGGAGGCCAGTACGGTCAATTTGGTCGCCGTGTTGGTCGCGCCTTTGCTGGAAATTGCGCTTTCGCTGGTGCTGGGCGCATTTTTAGGCTGGTGCCTGAGCTTTTTAGAAGGGCTGTTCCATTCCAACCGCAACCGCGTCGCCCTGATTGCCGGGTTTATTGTTCTGGCCGTGGCGCTGTCCATGATCAAGTTCGAGATTGGCGGGACGGAGATCGGATTTTCCTCCCTGCTGGTGCTGATGATGCTGGGTACGGTGTTCTGCAATATCTGCCCGCTCTCGGAGGATCTGATGAACCGCGCGGACAAATGGTCTGCCCCTCTTTTGACCCTGTTTTTTGTATTGAGCGGCGCGGCGCTGGATCTGGGCGTTTTTGCGGATGCGGCCATCGTGGGCGTCGGTATTCTCTATATCGTGGCGCGTTCGCTGGGCAAGTACACAGGTAGTGCGCTGAGCTGCACGCTCTCCCACCAACCAAGCAACGTGAAGAAGTATTTGGGTATTACTCTGCTGCCTCAGGCCGGCGTTGCGTTGGGAATGTCCTCCCAAGTGGGCGCTGCGATGGGAGAAACAGGTGCAATGGTACGCAGTATTGTACTGTTCGGCGTGCTGATCTATGAGCTGGTTGGCCCAAGCCTGACCAAATGGGCGCTTACCAAGGCGGGGGATATCCAGCCCAAGGAGGCCGTACAAAATGTATGAGCTGATTCAGGTCTCAACCCGGGACTATTACATAGAAAGTCCGGCAAAGATCGGCTTGGTACGCCTTTCTGATCAGGATGTCTGCCTGATCGACAGCGGCAGCGACAAGGACGCAGGGCGAAAGGTGCGCCAGCACTTGGATGCCAATGGCTGGCGGCTGACAGCCATCTACAACACCCACTCCAACGCCGACCACATCGGGGGAAACAAGTATTTGCAGGGGCAAACAGGATGCCGCATCTATGTCCCCGGGATCGAATGTGACTTTACCCGCCACCCCATTCTTGAACCGTCCTTTCTCTACGGCGGGTTTCCGCCCAAGGAGCTGCGGCACAAGTTTTTGCTGGCACAAGAGAGCGATGCGGAAGAACTGACGCAGGACGCCTTGCCTGCGGGCTTTGAAATGCTGCCGCTGCCGGGACACTTTTTTGATATGGTGGGGTTTCGCACCCCGGACGACACGCTTTATTTGGCGGACTGTCTCTCCAGCAAAGAGACGCTGGATAAGTATCGGATCGGATTTCTCTATGACGTGGCAGCCTATCTGGACACCTTGGAGCGGGTGAAGGGAATGACCGCCAAAACCTTTGTCCCCGCCCATGCGGCGGCTTGCGGGGATATCTCCGCGCTGGTACAGTATAACATCGACAAGGTCAACGAGGTTGCTGAAGATATCCTGTCCCTTTGCGCTGTACCCATGAGTTTTGAGGAGATTTTGCAGACACTTTTCACCCGCTATGGCCTGACCATGAACTTTGAGCAGTACGCTCTGGTTGGCAGTACTGTGCGGTCTTATCTGACATGGCTCAAGGAAGCGGGGAGGCTTCAGGCGGAATTTGTGGGAAATCGCCTTCTTTTCCACACTTGACAATCGCAGGAAAACTCCGTATAATAACAAGGCTGTTACGGGGTGTGGCGAAGTTTGGTATCGCGCTTGGTTCGGGACCAAGAGGCCGCGGGTTCAAGTCCCGCCACTCCGACCAAAATAGGTTGACAGACCACCAAGGGGCTGGTCTGTCAACTTTATTGTCTCGTTGTTACAAAAGGACACCGGAAGCATGAAGCTTCCGGTGTCCTTTCTGCGCGAAAGTAACGCCTTGTTATTCTACTGTGTGGGCGATATAGGTCAAATGGTCGCCCAGACGTTCCAGATTGGACACCAGATTGATAAACACGCCGCTGGATTCCGGCTTGCAAGTGCCTTGATTCAACCGTTGAATATGACTATCGATCAACTTCTTGCGGAGATGATCCACCCCATCCTCCACGCGGTCGATCTGGGGCAGGAGAGAGGCGTCACCGTCCAAAACTGCCTGCTTGGTAAGAGAATACAGCTCCTCTAACTGGCCCACCATGCCGTGCAGCTCCTCCTTGACCCCGTCGGAAAAGTTCAGATCCTTGTCAATGGAGCGTTGGGCATATTTGGTGAAGTTGTCTGCGATTTCAGCAATACGCATGATATCGCCCAAATTGTTGTGCAGGTTGGAGATGGGCCGCTCGTCGGCCACCAGCTTGCTGTGGGCAGACAGGCGAATCAGGTAATTGACCATGCTTTGACTGATCGCGCCTGCGCGGTCGATCAACTGATGTGTGGGTTCGATCAGGCTCTTATCTTTTTCGTCAAACGCACGGTAACCCGTACGGAAGGCTTCCATGGCGGTATCAGAAAGCCGGATCAGCTCCTTTTCCAGCTGGGAGATGGCCAGAGAAGCGGAGGACAGCATACGCTCGTCCAAATAGGTTTCCGCCACCTGTTGCTTTTTCTCCCGAATGAGCAGCTCAGAGGCGCGCACAAACAACTTGCAGAAGGGAAGAAAGAGTACTGTGCAGGTCACGTTAAAGAACGTGTGGAACATGGCGATCTGGGTCGCCGTAGCGGGAAACCACTGCTGGAAGGTGGCCGCCATAAACCCGGGCCAGCAGAGGAGGATCACAAAAAATATCGCAGAGCCGAGGGTATTGAACATCAAATGGATCAAACTGGCCCGCCGGGCGTTTGCTCCCGCGGTAGCGGAGGACATCAACGCGGTCACACAGGAACCGATATTGGTGCCCAAAATGATATACAGCACCTCATTGCCCCCTGTGCCGATGGTCAGTCCCGCCACCGACATGGCAATGATGACAGAGGTCGTCGCAGAGCTGGACTGCACCAGCGCCGTCAGCAGAACACCAGCCAACAGCAGCAACAGCGGATTTTGCACTACCTCAAAAAGGCTTTGGATGGCGTCGCGGTTATCCTTCATGGCGTCGGACATCAGCGCAAGGCCGATAAAGATCAGGCCCAGCCCGGCCAGTATCATGCCCGTGCGCTTTGGCCCATCCTTCTTGCATACCATGGACATCATAATGCCCACAAACACCAAAATCTGAATATAGGTGGTGATGGGAAAGGCGCTGAGCGCGGCGATCTGTGCGGTGACGGTAGTACCGATATTTGCGCCCATGATCATCGCAGTGGCCTGATAAAGATTGATCACGCCTACATTGACAAAACCGACGATCAAAACCGTCGTGACGCCGGAACTCTGGATCAGAGCTGTCGCCGCCGCACCGATGCCTACATTCACCAAACGCTTGTCGGCGGTGCGGCCAAACAGCGCCTTGAGCCGCCCGGTGGCAAGCTGCTCAATGTTGGCGGTGAGCAGGTGTACCCCCACCAAAAAGACGCCTGTGCCAGCCAACAGCTTGACCAGAAACAGAATCGCTTGTGAAATCGTCATGTAGCCCTCTCTTTCTCTTCGCGTGAAGCGGATGATATAGCTTGCCCACAAATGAAAATCTGCTTTCATATCATATCATGGAGAATAGGGAAATGCAAGATAAGGTTCATGCAGTCACCTTGTCGCACCGCGTCGCATATCCTAAAATTGAGGCCCTGCAGCAGCAGGGCCGAGAAAGGGTATGAACTTATGGGTATTACCAGTTCCAACAAGACCGTAAATGTCACGACCATTCCCTGTGGGGGAAGTCTGAATGTTCGTTTGTCCCTTACGGCTACGCCGAACATTTTGGAAAATCCGGTTGACGTGGTGCTGCTACTTGACCGTTCCGGGAGCATGGAGGGTTCGCCCCTCAGCAGCATGAAAGCAGGAGCAGACACCTTTATTGATATTCTGGCAGAGGCCACCGGCGGAAGCGCCGAGGGCCAGATTGGCGCGGGAAGCCGCATCGGCGTGGTGAGCTTTGCCACTGTTGCCACGGCGGACACCGCTCTCATTACCGATGTGGCCCAACTCAAGGATGCCGTCAGCGACCTGACCGCCGGCGGAAACACCAACCACGCCGCCGCGTTTACGCAGGCTATTGACCTCTTTGACGCAGCCTCCACCAATCAGAAGGTCATCGTCCTCTTTACCGACGGACGCACCACGCAGGGGGGCGATGCGACCCCCATCGCCACCATGGCCAAGGCCATGGGCATCACCATCTACGTCATCGGCTTGGAGGGCAACGGCGGCATTGACCTGCCTGCGCTGGTCAGCTGGGCCTCCGAGCCTGCCTCCGCATATGTGGCGATCGCGCCCACTGAGGCGGAGCTGGAGGATCTGTTCGAGGATCTGGCCCGCAACATTACCAAGCCGGGCGCGACCAATATCACGCTGACCGATACGGTCAACGACTGCTTCCAGATCACCGGCTTGCAAAGCCCGACCAAAGGTTCTGCCTCCCTTCAGGGCACAAACCGGGTGGTGTGGAATATCGCAGAGCTGGGAACTACAGGCAGCGAAGGTGCGAGCTTGGAGTTTACCATTACGCACACCGGGGACTGCTCCGGACTGGTGGAGGTCAACGAGTCCGTTGATTACGATGACGCCGAGGGCAACATGGTGGACTTTCCCTCTCCCACCGTCACTGTAGACTGCGGCGTGATCGTTGTGCCTGAGCCCTGTCCCGAAGCCATTGATATCCCCGTTTCCGGCTGCGAAGAGCTGGTGGAGTTTGACGCCGGAGATCTGGAGTTGTCCGCTCAGGGGCGTATCGTTGAGCTGGCTGTGACGCTGGAGCGGGTCTGCCCCGGACGGCGGGTAGCCTTGGCCGCTATCCTTACCGAGGTAGACGCTTGCGGCGAAGAACACCAGCGGGGCATGAAGATCTTTACCATCCCGGCCCACACTGGGACGCAGTGCCGCGATGTGTCCGTGCGCTGTATCCGCTTTGTGCTGCCCGAGCTCTCCGACGATCCGATGGCTTGCGGCTGTACCTGCCGGGACAAGACCCTGCGCGCCCGCTTTTTGGCCAACTATGTGGACAGCGGGTTTGTCTGCTCCTGTGGCCAGCCGGTCACGCTCCAGCCCTAAAAGGGCAAAACGCCGGACACCCTTTGGTGTCCGGTACATAGAACTGCACCGTTCCCAAGCGTATTGCTATTGCCCAAGTACGTCTTCGATCACGTCACGCAGTGTGACAGGGGACACGGCCAGCTTTGCCACCTTGCCAAGCAGTGCCAACGCCTCTGAACCGTTGACCGTAACGTGCCGCACCACTGCTTCCTCGCCGGTCTCCGCGTCGCGCACCATGATCCCATAGCTTTCGCAGTGGAATCCATCCACTTCAATATCCTCCACCAGCAGCGCATAGTGCCATTGCTTCGTCGGAAGGGACTCTTTTGCTGTTTCCTGCTGTTTCCATTCCATTGTTCTCATAGGTATCTCCTCCAATTTTTTCCGGCTGATAACAGCATACCCTATCTTTTTGCTCCCGTCAGTCGAATGAAGGCGACATCGCAAGAAAAATTTTGAGGAAGGGAGAGCAAGGGCGAGAGAAGATGAAAATAGGGCTTGTACTGTCCCATCAAATTGTGATATCATATACCCTGTAAAGATTTTGGCTCATGGGAGGGTTTGGCGTGAAGGATGTCTACGAAAGTCCGCTTTGTTCCCGTTATGCAAGCAAAGAGATGCAGTACATTTTCTCTCCGGATAAGAAGTTCTCCACTTGGCGGCGGCTGTGGGTCGCTCTGGCCAGAGGGGAAATGGAGCTGGGCCTGAATGTGACCCAAGCGCAGGTCGATGAGCTGGAGGCGCATGTCGCCCCGGAAAATATCGACTATGATCTGGCCGCCCAAAAGGAGCGGGAGCTGCGCCACGACGTCATGGCCCATATTCACACCTATGGCACGCAATGCCCCACCGCCATGCCCATCATCCATCTTGGTGCAACAAGTTGCTATGTGGGAGACAACACCGACATCATCCTCATGCGCGAGGCGCTGCTCCTGATCCGCAGCAAGTTGGTTCGTGTTTTGGACAAGCTGGCCACATTTGCCGACACATACAAGGCTTTGCCCACGTTGGGCTTCACCCACTTCCAAAGCGCCCAGATGGTCACCGTAGGCAAACGGGCTACCCTCTGGATGAACGAACTGCTGATGGATCTGGAGGAGACCGACCACCGGATCAGTACCCTCAAGCTCCTTGGCTCAAAGGGCACGACTGGGACGCAGGCCAGCTTTTTGGAGCTGTTCGGCGGCGACCACGAGAAGGTCAAAGCCCTTGAAGACAAGATCGCGGCAGAGCTTGGCTTTGACGCTGTTGTGCCTGTTTCCGGGCAGACTTACTCCCGCAAGGTGGATTACGCCGTTTTGTCCACCCTCTCCGGCATTGCCCAGTCCGCCAGTAAATTTGCCACCGACCTGCGGCTTCTCTGCCACCTCAAGGAAGTGGAAGAACCGTTTGAGAAGAACCAGATCGGCTCTTCCGCTATGCCTTACAAACGCAATCCCATGCGGTGCGAGCGCATCTGCTCGCTGGCCCGCTATGTGATGGCGGACGCGCTGAATCCCGCTGTCACGGCGGCCTCCCAGTGGTTTGAACGCACGCTGGACGACTCCGCCAACAAGCGTCTCAGCGTCCCTGAAGCCTTTTTGGCGGTAGACGCGATTTTGAACATCTACGAAAATGTGGCCGGCGGCTTGGTTGTCCATGAGCAGATGATCGCCCGCCATGTCCGTGAGGAGCTGCCTTTCATGGCGTCGGAGAACATTATGATGGATGCCGTGAAGAAGGGGGGAGACCGTCAGGCCCTCCATGAGCGCATCCGCCTCCACTCCATCGAAGCCGGTAAGCAGGTGAAGGATCTGGGGCTGGGAAATGACCTGATCGACCGCATTGCCGCCGATCCGGCCTTTGGCTTGAGCCGCGATGAGATCCTGTCCCACATGGAAGCCAGCCGCTATATCGGCCGCTGCCCGGAACAGGTCGAGGAGTTTTTGGACAACTTCATTCGTCCCGTTCTGGAAAAATACCATGATGCCCTTGCCGGGGAAGCTGCCCGGTTGAGCGTATAAAAGGAAAAGAGGAGGCACTTGTTATGGTAAATACGACTTCTAAGGTTCGCCGCATCGGCGTGCTGACCAGCGGCGGCGACGCGCCGGGCATGAACCCGGTGGTTCGCTCCGTGGTACGTACCTGTCTCCATCTCGGCATTGAATGTGTCGGCATTCGCCGGGGCTTTGCAGGGCTCTTGGCGGGGGATATCCGTCCATTGGACTACGACGCCAGCAGCGGCTTGATCCGCCGTGGCGGCACAAAGCTCTATACCGCCCGCTGTGAGGAGTTCAAAACGGAAGCCGGCCAGAAAAAGGGCGCAGATACCTGCAAGTTCCTCGGACTGGACGGCATCGTGGGCATCGGCGGCGACGGCACATTCCGCGGCCTTCAGGCCCTTTCCCATCAGGGCATCAGCGTGGTGGGCGTTCCGGGCACGATCGACAATGACATCGCCTGCAGCACCTACACGGTGGGCTTTGACACCGCCTGCAACACCGCCATCGAAGCCATCGACCGCCTTCAGGACACCATGCAGTCCCACGAGCGCTGCTCGGTGGTGGAGGTCATGGGCCGCCACGCGGGCTATCTGGCCCTCAATGTGGCCGTGGCCTGCGGCGCGCTGGCAGTGCTTGTCCCGGAAAAGGAAGTCAATTTTGAAGAGGATATCCTTGAGCCCATCCGCCGCTCCCGCTTGGTTGGCCGCACCCACTTTATGATCATCGTGGCCGAGGGCGCGGGCAGCGCTTACGATGTGGCGAAGCGCATCCATGAGGCCCTGAGCGTCGATACCCGCGTGACTGTTCTGGGCCACGTCCAGCGCGGCGGCTCGCCCAGCGCGCAGGATCGTCTGGTGGGCACCCACCTCGGCTATCGCGCCGTGCAGCTTCTGGCGGAGGGGAAAACCAACCGCGTGGTGTGCTGCAACGGCGAGGAGTATGTGGATTACGACATCGAGGAAGCCCTTTCTATGCACAAGACTATCGACGAATCCACCTACACCATGATCCAGCAGATCACCGGCACAGACGCCCTCTCCCGCATGATGGGGCTGAGGGTGTAATGAATGAGATGGTTTGATCGACAGCGCAAGGAGACGGTTTTCCAGAAAACCGTCTCCTTTTCTTATTTCGATTCGAGCAGCTCAGAGATCACCGGGGCGGCGGATTCGGCGAAGGCGCGGGCGGCGTTAACCGCCTCCTCCAGTGTGTTGCCGTGAGTGCCCACCTCCACCAGAAGGCTGCCCACCGAGAGCTGCTGGTTGTAGTGGGACTTTCGCAGGGTGATAGGCCGTGCCAGCGTTGGCTTATCGATGTTGAGCTGCCGCTCCAAAGCCATGGCAAAGGCCAGATTCTGCCGCCAGTTGGGGTGCGAACCGCCCGCTTCTTCTGTGCCCACCACCAGCATCACCTGCGCGCAGTTTTCCGCAACACTCTCTCTGGCGACCACTTTGTAAATGGTGTTGTTTTCTCCCATAATGGCGTCTCTGTGTACGTCCAGCACCACGCTGATGGAGGGATACTGTTCCAAATAACGCTCCACCGTCTCCCGGGAGCGGGTGTATGCGCCGTTGTAGTTGGGGTAGTCGTGGAGGGTGCGGTCATGGAGGACGTTCAGTCCCGCCTGCGCAAAGGCCGCCGCCATTTCGTCCCCTACCCGCACCACATTGTGGGCGTCGTCGGTGGTGCGGTAAGGGTCACTCTCCTGATAGCTGTCCTGTCCCGATTTGGTATAGCTTTCGGTGGCATGGGTGTGGATGATCAAGATCTGCGGGCCGATCTTGTCGCCGTTCAGGGTGATGTCCGCCTGCGCCAACGCTTCCATGTCCACAGTTTGGTTGGTGCGGTTGTAGAGGAACACCCCGCCGGAGCTTGGGTATGATCCGTCAGAGGCAGGAAGAAGGGTTTGGGCAATGACGTTTTGCGATTGCGGCGCGGCAGAGGGGAGAGGAGTGTCGTCCTCCGCGGTGGACACGCCCGTGCTTTCTTCCCCCCGGTCAGTCCACAAAAGCTCGCCTAACTCTTTTGTCTCGTTTTTGGGGTCGGCGGCGGAGACGCTGTCCTCCCGCTGTGTGCCCACCAACACCTGACCAGCTTTGAGATAAGGGGACTGGCAAACGATCAGCCGCTCCCACACGCCGAGACCGCCGTCTGCGGCTTTTGCGCTGCCGTTTGGCGTGAAGACGCGCTGGGTCGTGGCGCCTGCGTCTCCGGGAACACACAGCAGCCACACCGCCACCGCCGCCAAAAACAGAGCCAGCGCTCTCCGCAACAGCTTGACCCATTTCATGGACACACCCCCTTTGCAAAAACCCTATGCCCACGCCTCGGGAAAGAGAACAAAACGATTGCATTATTTTTCCGAATCTGCTAAAATAGTTAAATTAAGACAAGCCTGCCAGAGGAGGTGAGCGATCTGTACCTAAAAGCATTGGAGATCCAAGGGTTTAAGTCCTTCCCGGAGAAAACGGTTCTTACCTTTGGCGAGGATATCACCGCCATTGTCGGCCCGAACGGCTCGGGCAAATCCAATATCTCCGACGCCATCCGCTGGGTCATGGGAGAGCAGTCCACCAAGGCGCTGCGCGGCACAAAAATGGAGGACGTCATTTTTGACGGCACGGAAAAACGCAAAGGGATGGGCTTTGCGGAGGTTTCTCTTGTGCTGGATAATACCAGCCACCTCTTTGATTTGGAAGAGACGGAAGTGATGGTCACCCGGCGGTATTACCGCTCCGGGGAAAGCGAATACTTTATTAATCGCCACGCCGCCCGCCTCAGGGACATTAACGAGCTGTTCATGGACACCGGCTTGGGCCGGGAGGGGTACTCCAACATTGGGCAGGGGAAGATCGACGAAATTTTGTCGGTCAAATCCGCCGACCGCCGGGAGATCTTTGAGGAGGCCGCCGGAATTTCCCGCTTCCGCCACCGCAAGGAGGAGGCGGAACGCAAGCTGGAGCGCACCGAGGAAAATTTGGTGCGGATCAAGGACAAGATCGACGAGCTGGAGCTTCAGGTCGGCCCGCTCAAGACCCAGTCGGAAAAGGCGAAGAAGTTTCTCATTCTCCGAGACGAGCTGCGGGGACTGGAGATCTCCGTGTGGCTGGAGCAGCTGGAAAAGATCCGGGTCGGCGCGCTGAAGGTCATGGCGGACTACGATGCCGCCCTGCGGGACAAGGAAGAAGCCCAAGCCCAGCTTCAGGCGCTCTATGACGCCGCAGAGCAATTTGCCGCCGCCATTCGGGAGAAGGATATGGAGACGGACAACGTGCGCTTTGAGATCTCCCGTCAGGAAGCGGACGTCAGCGAGCTGGAAAGCGCCGTAGCCGTCATCAAGAACCAGATCCAAAACAACATCGAAAACGCCCAGCGTCTGCGGCAGGAGCTTTCCCAGCAGGAGGGCCGCGCGGGATCGATCAACGCCCAGATCGCCGAGGGGCAGGAGAAGATCCAGCACATTGAGGAGGAGATGGAGCGGCTTCGTCAGGAGCTGAACCAGCGTTCTCAGGACGCCGAAGAGGCCGGACGCACGGCGGGCACGCTGGCCGACGAGTTAGAGGCTCTGCGCCGCAAGCAGGCGATGGAGACCGCCTCCGCCGCCGAGGCCCGCGCGCTGCTCTCCGCTCTTGGCGCGGCCGCCCAGGAGCTGTTTGACCGGGAAGAGGCCGTGGGCAAGGAACTCATTGAGCAAAAGGAGCGAATTGCCACCCTGACTGACGACCGCAAGGCGGTGGAAGAGGAACTGTCCAAGGCCCAAGAGGAAAAGGACTCTCTGGCCAACATCATCTCCGGCTATGAGCTGCGTCTCCAGAGCCGGGAAAAGAAGGCGCAGGATGCGCAGGAAAAGCACTGCAGCCTTCAAATGGATCAAAACAACCTGCAATCCCGCATTCGTATGCTCACCGAAATGGAAAAGCTCTACGAGGGGTATTCCAAATCGGTGAAGTTGGTCATGTCTGAATCGGAGCGGGGTGGTCTGCGGGGCATTTACGGCCCGGTGGCCGGGCTTTTGCACGTCACCGACGAATACGCCGTTGCCATCGAGATCGCCTTGGGCAACGCCATGCAGAACTTGGTGGTGGACACCGAGGACGACGCCAAAAAGGCCATCGGCTATTTGAAACGCCGGGACGGGGGGCGGTGTACTTTCCTGCCCCTCAATTCTGTGCGCGGTCGTACCTTCCAAGACGAGGACGTGGTGGACGAGCCGGGATTTATCGGGCTGGGCGACGAGTTGATCACCTTTGATAAGAAGTACGAGAC
>CARXAY010000017.1:8999-12709 GCA_949093475.1 uncultured Oscillospiraceae bacterium | reverse complement strand
TTCCATAATATGCTCCATTTGGTCATTTTCGCCTCCTTTTAACTCAACAAAATTTTTATTTTGTTGAGTTGATAGTGTGGACGGTTTCTTTCTTTGCATTATAACAGACCCGCGCCTTCCCTGCAACCCCACCGCCAGCAAGCGATGAAGTCTCGGAAAGGCGCGGGTCTTCGTTCAATACCATTCCCGCGGCTTTTGCGGAAATGCGCCAAGGATATGGATAAACCGCAGTCCCTGTACAGTATAGCTGCTCAATGGTCGGTAATCCGCATCATAGGAATGTGCAGCCACTAAGGTGTTTTCCAGCGTCGGCGGGTTTCCGGTCTGGACAATGATTGGCGTATGACTCCAAATATCCGCACGGAAACGGAGCTGCACAAAATCCCCCGGCTCAAGATCCTCCAGCGCGGCGGATACTCCAACCGGCCCGGGCCCCGGCGGCGGAAGCCGGGTCAGAAAATTGTAAAAGTACGGCACTCCTGTCCATGCAGGCGCTTTATCATTTGCATCGATGTAATACCAACCAAAGGTTGGCGTAAAATTCATCACGCCGACCCCCGCATAAAGGCACTGGGACGCAAAATTCGTGCAGTCGCCTCCCAGTTCTTCGTAGTCAAAGTATGCCGGGTTGCGGCCATAGGCCCAACGGTGGGCATAAGCCACCGCCAAGTCGCGGCGGTACGGGATGGGTGGCTTGGGCATGGCAGGCATAACGCTCTCCCCTTTCTATAAGAATATGTTATGCAATTCGTGAAAAAAAGTGCTTCACCCTCTTGCAATCCTTGGTGGAAAATGGTACAATCATTACAATTCTTGAGAAAAGGAGTTGTTGTTCCCATGTCTCTCGTTACATCCACCGAAATGTTCAAGAAGGCCTATGCTGGCGGCTACGCTGTCGGCGCCTTCAATGTCAACAACATGGAGATCGTTCAGGGCATCACCGAGGCCTGCAAGGAGGAGAAAGCTCCCGTGATCCTTCAGGTCTCCAAGGGCGCCCGCGCCTACGCCAACCACACCTATCTGGTCAAGCTGGTGGAGGCCGCTGTCATCGAGTGTCCCGAGATCCCCATCGTGTTGCATCTGGATCACGGCCCTGACTTTGAGACCTGCAAGAGCTGCATTGACGGTGGCTTTACCTCCGTTATGATCGACGCCTCCTCTAAGCCCTTCGCCGAGAACATCGAGATCACCAAGAAGGTCGTGGAGTACGCCCACGACCACGGCGTGGTCGTGGAAGCTGAGCTGGGCACTCTGGCCGGTGTGGAGGATGACGTGAAGGTTTCCGCCGCCGACTCCTCCTATACCCGTCCTGAGGAGGTCGAGGAGTTTGTCGCCAAGACCGGCTGCGACTCTTTGGCCATCGCCATCGGCACCAGCCACGGCGCTTACAAGTTCACTCCCGATCAGTGCACCCGCAACGAGAAGGGCATTCTGGTTCCCCCTCCCCTGCGCTTCGACGTGCTGGAAGAGGTCTCCAAGCGTCTCCCCGGCTTCCCCATCGTACTCCACGGCTCTTCCAGCGTGCCTCAGGAGTATGTGAAGATGGTCAACGAGCACGGCGGCAAGATGCCCGACGCCGTTGGTATCCCCGAGGAGCAGCTCCGCAAGGCCGCTACCCTCTCCGTGTGCAAGATCAACATCGACTCTGACCTGCGCCTCACCATGACCGGCACGATCCGCCAGTTCTTCGATGAGCACCCCGACAAGTTCGATCCCCGCGAGTACCTCAAGCCCGCCCGCGCCAACATCAAGGAGACCGTCCGCCACAAGCTGCGCGACGTTCTCGGCTGCGCCGGCAAGGCCTAAAAACGCCTGTCATGTTCAGGAGAGGGCCTGCGCCCTCTCCTGTTCTATCTCAAATCAATATTTAGGAGGATTTCAACATGGAACAACTGCGTGGCGCTTGCATCATCGGCCAGTCCGGCGGCCCGACTTCCGTTATCAACGCCAGTGCTTACGGCGTGATCCGCACCGCTCTGGATAACCCCAATATCACCGCCGTCTATGGCGCTGCCCACGGCATCAAGGGCGTGCTGGGCGACAAGCTCTATGACATGGGCAAGGAGGACGCCAAGGAGCTGGAGCTGCTGCTCAACACCCCCTCCTCCGAGCTGGGCTCCTGCCGCTATAAGATCGCCGATCCCGACGTGGATGACACCGACTATAAGCGTATTTTGGAGATCTTCAAGAAGTACGATGTGCGTTACTTCTTCTATAACGGCGGCAACGGCATATACTTGGAGAGCAACAAGATCTCCAAGTATATGCAGAAGGTCGGCTATGAGTGCCGCATCATGGGCGTTCCCAAGACCATCGACAACGACCTGTTCGGTACTGACCACTGCCCCGGTTTTGCCTCTGCGGCCAAGTATATTGCCACCTCTTGCGCTGAGGTGTATAAGGATGCCCGCGTTTACGACACCGGCATGGTGACCGTGATCGAGATCATGGGCCGTCACGCAGGCTGGCTGGCCGGCGCTGCCGCTTTGGCCGGCGTGGTGGGCTGCGCCCCCGATCTGGTCTATCTCCCCGAGGTGGACTTCGATATGGACAAGTTCTTGGCTGACGTGGACGCCATCTACAAGAAGAACGGCAACTGCATCGTGGCCGTCTCCGAGGGCATCCATTATGCCGACGGCACGTTTGTCTCCGAGGCTAAGACCTCCGCTACCGACGGCTTCGGCCACGCTCAGCTGGGCGGTCTGGCCGCTCTGCTGGCCAACATCATCAAGGAGCGCACCGGCTCTAAGGTTCGCGGCATCGAGCTTTCCCTGCTCCAGCGCTGCGGCGCTCATGTGGCCTCCCGCACCGACATCGACGAGTCCTTCCTTGCCGGTAAGACCGCGGTAGAAGCCGCCGTGGCCGGTGAGACCGACAAGATGGTCGGCTTTGAGTGTACCCGTGAGGGCGGCAAGTACACCAGCAAGACTAAGCTCTTCAACCTCTCCGAGGTGGCGAACTTCGAGAAGAAAGTTCCTCTGGAGTGGATCAACGCCGAGGGCAACGGTGTGACACAGGCCTTTATCGACTACGCTCTGCCCCTGATCCAAGGCGACGCCAAAGCGCCCACCGAGCACTCCCTCCCCCGCTTCGCCCGTTTGAAGAAGGTTCTGACCAATCCCTAACAGCTACCTTTTATAGTGTAAAAATCCCGGACGCGTCTGCGTCCGGGATTTTTTGTGTTTGGTACGCTTAATACCAAAAATAAACTCTATTCACATAAAAAAGCCCGGTGGAAGACCTTCTTGCCCTTCTTAATGGTCAGGCCGTCGCCCTCCAGCTCTTCCCCGCCGATCATACGGGCGGCGTCGGCGACCTTTTCGCCATTGACCTCTACCCCGCCCTGCTCGATGAGCCGCCGGGCCTCCTTCTTGGAGGGGACGAGGCCGCACTTGAGCATCAGATCCAGAAGGCCGATGACCCCATTGGTCAGTTCCTCCCGCGCCAAGGCGGTGGCGGGCATATTTGCGCTGTCTCCACCCTTGGAAAAGAGGGCACGGGCCGCGTCCTGTGCCTTGTGGGCCTCCTCCGGGCCGTGTACCATAGCGGTCAGCTCATAGGCCAAGATCTCCTTGGCTTCGTTGATTTTGGCGTCCTCCCAATGATCCATCTCGTCGATCTGCTCCAGCGGCAGGAAGGTAAGCCAGCGGATGCACTTCATTACGTCCGCGTCTCCCACGTTGCGCCAATACTGGTAGAATTCGTAGGGG
>CARXAY010000017.1:3096-8989 GCA_949093475.1 uncultured Oscillospiraceae bacterium | reverse complement strand
GGGGCTGGTTTTGTTGGGGTCGAGCCAAATAGCGTTCCCCGCCGTTTTGCCCATCTTGTTGCCCTGAGAGTCGGTCAGCAGATTGATGGTCAGAGCGTAGGCGTCCTTCCCCAGCTTGCGGCGGATCAGCTCCGTGCCTCCCAGCATATTGCTCCACTGGTCGTTGCCGCCAAACTGCATATTGCACCCCACGGTCTGGAACATATGGTAGAAGTCATAGGACTGCATGATCATATAGTTGAATTCCAAGAAGGACAGGCCCTTTTCCATGCGCTGCTTGTAACACTCCGCCCGCAGCATATTGTTCACCGAGAAGCACGGCCCGACCTCCCGCAGCAGCTCCACATAGTTGAGCCCCAGCAGCCAATCAGCGTTGTTGAGCATCATGGCCTGCCCCGGGCCTTCGCCAAATTCGATAAAGCTGCTCATTTGCCGCTTGAAGCACTCGGCGTTGTGGTCGATGTCCTCGCGGGTGAGCATCTTGCGCATATCCGTCCGCCCGGAGGGGTCGCCGATCATGGTCGTGCCGCCGCCGATGAGGGCAATGGGCTTGTTGCCTGCCATCTGAAGCCGCTTCATCAGCGTCAATGTCACAAAATGTCCCGCTGTCAGGCTGTCGGCCGTGCAGTCATAGCCAATGTAGAAGGTCGCCTTTCCGTCGTTGATCAGGGAGCGGATTTCCTTCTCGTCTGTGACTTGAGCGATCAGCCCTCTGGCCTTCAATTCCTCATAAATGGTCATTTCATTCTCTCCTTTGCTGTTTCCTTCGTTTTTATGATCTGATCTAAGCTGATGCCGTCTTTGGAACGCGTGCCAAAAGCACGTTATACACCACAATACTTCCCACCACGATAACCGCCCCGACCATGGACAGCGGCCCAATGGTCTCATGGTAAAAGAGCGCCACCAAGACAGGATTCAAAACCGGCTCAATACCGCTTAACAGGGACGCTGTGACCGACGGAGTGGTTTTCAGCCCTTCGCACATAAGGATATAGGCCAAGCCCACCTGAAACGCCCCCAAGATCAAGAGGCTGGTCACCGGCACAGGGGAAAAGTCCCGCTCCTGAAACAAAAACGGAAGTCCCACCACTGCGCTGAAAACATCTCCCCAAAATACCGAGGAGATGGGATCGGCGCTTGGCATATCATTGAGCATGAACACCCCTGCATAGCTCCAGCCTGAGCCGAGCGCCACCATGTTCCCAAGGGTATCCCCCACTCCAAGACTCTCCAAGAAAAAGCAGACCACCCCAGCCAGCACGGCGGCGCATACGGCGAGATCCAGTCTCCGGGGCTTTTTATGGAGGAGGAGGATGGAGAGCAGAAGGACAAAAACCGGCGCGGTAAACTGCAAAACAATGGCATTGGCCGCCGTCGTCATTTTGTTGGCAAGGGTAAATAGATTGTTCGTCCCGCTGACGCAGGCCGCACCCAGTGCCACCCAGCGACTCCACCGTAGAGAGTGCCGCGTCAGCAGCAGGTAGCCTCCCACCACCAGCACCGCGACCATGTTTCGCCCCCCGTTGATGGACATGGCCGACCACGGGATCAGCTTGATGCACAACCCTCCGATGCTGTAAAGCACCGCCGCCAGAAATACCAGCAGTGCCCCTTTTTTCTCCGCTCTCATGTCTCAAATCGCCTCATAATAGCATAATTCCCGAAAATTGTCAAAAGATTTTCACAACAGGCCAAAATGCCGCAGCGCGGAGGACACTCCCACCTCGTCTGCCGTGTCCGTTACATAGTCGGCCACCGCCTTCAGCGAATCCATGGAATTCCCCATGGCGACGCCGATCCCAGCCAGTTTGAGCATCTCCGCGTCGTTTTCCCCGTCGCCGAAGGCCATGATCTCATCTGCGGCCCAGCCGTAACGCTCCATGGTGGCCCGCACACCCACGACCTTTCCACCGTTGCGGGGAATGATGTCGATGCCCTTGGGATGCCAGCGGGTATGGACGCAGTTGGGCATGGCTTCCAAAAACTGCGTCTCCTCTTCCGGCAAGACAAAGGGGACGAATTGATATACCTTACCCTCCAGCAGCCATGCCGGATCTTTTATTGGGTAAAGCTCCGTGTGAAGGAACTGGTAGATATCCCGCACTCGGTCGTTGATCTGGGTCATATAGCTTTCGCCGTTTCCCTCCATCAGTGCAGGCAGTTGAGGGTTTTCCATCAGCACCCGGTATGCGCCTTGAAGGTCGGCCCGGCAGATCGGCTCGTCCCGGTAAGCAGTTTCATCCCGATCGCAGCAATACTGCCCGTTCAGCGTTACATAGCCGTCCATGTCCACACCCCGCAGCATCCCTGTGCGCGCCAGATCCTGCATAGCCCGTCCAGTGCTCAAAAACAGCTTGATCCCCTTGGCCCGAAGCGCCGGAAGATCCTCCACCAGCAAGTCGGGTAAAATTTTCTGACGGAAGGACACCAGCGTCCCGTCCACATCAAAAAAGATCGCCTTGATCATCTTGCACATCCCCCTTCCCGATAACGCTGCGCTGCCGCCAGAAGCTCTCCTGCGCTCTCCAGCGCCACAGCAGTGATCTCCTCCCCGGAGGTGAGCCGCGCCACTTCTTCTTTTCGCCTGTCCGGCTTCAATGCCTCGACCTTGGTGTAGGTGCGACCGTCCCGTTCTCCCTTTTCCACGGAGAAGTGCACGTCCGCCATAGCCGCCAGTTGGGGCAGATGGGTCACACACAAAACCTGCTTGCTCCGGGATACCTGAGCCAGCTTTTGCGCTACCTTCTGGGCCGCCCGGCCTGACACGCCGGTGTCCACCTCGTCAAAGATCAGGGTGGACACGTCGTCGTTTTCCGCCAGCACGTTTTTCAGCGCCAGCATGATCCGCGCCAGCTCACCGCCGGAGGCGATCTTATGGATGGGCTTCAGATCCTCCCCAAGGTTGGCGGACATGAGGAAGCACACCTCGTCCATTCCCGTGGCGTCCATCCCCTGCTCTCCGGCCTTTTCTGCCATAGAGACCTGAAAGCGCACCTTCGGCATATCCAGCTCAGCCAACTCGGTCTGGATACGCTCCTCCAGCACCCGTGCAGCTTTCACGCGCGCGGCGCGCAGGGTCAAGCCTTTTTCTTCAGCCGTTTTCAGTGCCGCCGCTAACTTTCCTTCCAGTTTTTCCAGCCGGTCTGCAGAAAACTGGATCTGATCCAGCTCCGCACGGCACTTTTCCAAGTATTCCAGCATTTCTTTGGTATCCGAACCATACTTTTTGCCCAGCCGATAAAGCTGGTCAAGGCGCGTCTCCACCAGATCCAGCTCCCCCGGTTCCATGTCCAGACCGCTCTCCATATCGCGGAGCTGCTCTGCCAGATCCCGGACGGCATAGGTCAACTCCGACGCCTTTTCCCACAGCGTCTGCCATTCGCCGCCCACCCGGCTCACACCGCTCAGTGCATTTTCCGCCCGTTCCAGCAAATCTACCGCTCCTGTGCTGTCCTCATCCCCGGACAACGCACCATGGGCCTGCGCCGCCGCGCTCAGGAGCTTCTCTGCGTTGCGAAGCACCTCCCGACGCTGGCTCAACGTCTCCTGCTCCCCTTCCTTTAGATCTGCAGCCTCCAGCTCGTCGATTTGATACTGCAGGGAATCCATGCGCCGTGCCTTCTCCGACTCGTCCATCTGGAGCGCGGACATCTCCCGTCGGAGGGACAAGACCGCTTCATATGCCTCTTGAAACGCTGCCAGCGGCCCTTCCGTCAGGTTTCCGAAACGGTCTAAGTAGGACAGGTGACAGCTTGGATCAAGGAGCTGCTGTCCGTCGTGCTGGCCGTGGATGTTCACCAGCTGATCGCCCAATTCTTTCAACTGGGCCACCGTCACCATCTGCCCGTTGACCCGGCAGGTATTGCGGCCGTCCCCCGTCAACTCCCGGCGCAGCAGCAGTTCCCCGTTTTCGTCCGGGAAAATACCGCTCTTTTCAAACCACTCTAACTTCGGCAAGTGGCAAAACAAGGCCTCCACCGCCGCACCTTTTGCGCCGGTGCGGATCAGGTCGCGGCTGGTACGCTGGCCCAAAATCGCCCCGATGGCGTCCACGACGATGGATTTGCCTGCGCCGGTCTCGCCGGTGAGGACGTTAAAGCGGTCGCCAAAGGCCATATCCGAGCTTTCGATCACCGCTATATTCTCTATATGCAGTTGGGCAAGCATCGCTCTCTCCCCTTTACTGTAGCATCTCCCGGATCGTCTCGCAAAACTCCCGCGCGCTCTCGGTGGTTCGCAAAATGAGCAGCACCGTGTCGTCCCCGGCCAGCGATCCGACCCGCTCTGGAATGTCCATTCCGTCCAGCGCCGCGCCTGCCGCAGGGCCAAGCCCCGGCATAGTCTTGACCACCACCAGATTTTGGGCGTAATCATAGCTGACTGCACCTTCCCGGAAAATGGTTTTCAGCCGCCCGGTAACGTTGACCGCATTCTTACGGTGGGATTGCACGTAACGGTAACTTCCCTTTCCCGTCTGCTCTTTGACCAGATGCAGTTCCTTTATGTCCCGGGAAATGGTCGCCTGCGTCGCGCCGATCCCCCGCTGTTTCAGCTCTTCCAGAAGCTGCTCCTGCGTCTCCACCGCTGTGGAGGAAATGATGGAGAGGATCTCTCCCTGCCGCTTTTCCTTCATGGTCACACCCTCCCCAGCTTTTGGTTCAAAACCTCATAGAAACTCCGCCCGGTCAGCTTCACCAGCTTGGTCTGGTTGGCGGCCTTTTTGACCTCTACCCGGTCGCCTGCGACCAGCTTAAAGGCACGCCCGCCGTCAACGGAAAGATAGGCACTCTTTCGGCTATCCTTCCCCAAACGCACGGAAATCAGCCGTTCTGAGCCTAAAACCACCGCTTTTGCATGGAGTGAATGGGCGCAGATAGGCGTAAAAATGATGTTTTCCGCTGTCGGTTCTACGATCGGGCCGCCCGCCGACATGGCGTAGCCCGTCGAGCCGGTGGGCGTACTCAAGATCACTCCGTCCCCTGCCAGCTCAGAGATCAGCACCTTGTCGCCGTACACTGCCAGATCAATGACCCGCGCCACAGCACCCTTGGTCACCACCGCATCATTAAGGGCCACATCCTGAAGGAGCAGCTTACCGCCCCGGTATACCTTAACATCCAGCATCATTCGCCCTTCAATGGCATACTTCCCCTGTGCCAGCTTAACAAGCTGGCTCAATTCCCCGTTCTCCAGCTCCGCCATAAAGCCTACACTGCCCATATTGACCCCTAAAATGGGTACGCCGCAGGCATTGGCGTCCTTGGCGGCGTGAAGGATCGTGCCGTCTCCGCCAAAACAGACCAAAATGTCCGCCCCGACCAGCCCTTCCTTCAAGGGGATGTACTCCAAATGCCGGGGCAGCTCCACGTGGCTGTTTTCCTCCAACTCAAAGGGCAGGCACACCAGCGTTTCCACACCGTGCCCCGCCAAGATCCTACGCGCCGCCTGCGCCGCCCGCAAGCCTTTGTCTCGATAGGGATTTGGACTTAGCACCACCTTCATGTTCTCGCCTCCTCCAGCGCCCGGTGAGATTCCTCCACCAGCTTTTTCAGGTCAAATCCCTGTAAAGGAAATTCCCCTGCCACAATATGTCCCAGATATTCAATGTTCCCCTCCGGCCCTTTTATGGGGGAAAAGGTAAGTGCCTTTACAGAAAAGCCGTTCTCTTTCGCATGGATCAAGAAGTGTTCCAACACCTGCAAGTGAACGGCAGGGTCGCGCACCACTCCTTTTTTGCCCACGTTTTCCCGCCCCGCCTCAAATTGCGGCTTGACCAGACAGACCATCTCGCCGCCGGGCTTGAGTACCCCCCGCAGGGCGGGTAAGATCAACCGCAGCGAGATAAAGGACACGTCGATACTGGCAAAATCCAACTCGTCTGGTACTTGCT
>CARXAY010000017.1:0-3086 GCA_949093475.1 uncultured Oscillospiraceae bacterium | reverse complement strand
TTGCTCATGGGTCAGATAGCGGGCATTGGTGCGTTCCAGCGCAACGACGCGGGAATCGGTGCGTATTTTCCAGTCCAGCTTTCCATAGCCGGTATCCACCGCATAGACCTTGGCTGCCCCCCGTTGGAGCATACAGTCGGAAAAACCCCCGGTAGAAGCGCCGATATCGGCGCAGATCTTCCCTGTCAGGTCGATCTCCCACAATTTCATGGCCTTTTCCAGCTTCAGTCCGCCTCGGCTGACATAGGGAATGGCCGGGCCTTTGACTTCCAAAACGTCAGTTTCTGTGACTCCTGACCCTGATTTAGTCACCTTTTCGCCATTAACAGTAACCAAGCCTGCCATAATAGCGGCCTGCGCCTTTTGACGGCTCTCACACAGACCGCGTTCCACCAGTGCAACATCCAACCGTGTCTTGCTCATTGCCCCGCCACCGCCTTTTTTGCCGCCGCCGCGATGCTTTCGCCATCCAGACCACACAGCTTGCGAAGCTCCACCACCGAACCTTGGGTCACAAACCCCTTGCCCACGTTGAGAAGGGTCACGCTTTTAGTACAGATGCCCCGTCGTGCCAGTTGAGAGGCAAGTCTTTCTCCCAACGATCCCGCCTCCACACATTCCTCCGCTACCAAAAGCCGGCCTGTGGCACGCACCCGACCGCAAATCAGCGTCCAGTCAAGAGGGGTCAAGTTGTTTAGCTTGACAACTTCAGTGGAAATGCCCTCCTGCTCCAGCAGATCGGCGGCGGTCAAAACAGCGTCCACCGTCGCGCCGTAAGTGACGATGGTCAGGTCTGTTCCCTGCCGCAGTTCCATCCAATCAGAGCCGTCGTAGCTCCCACGGTACTGGCCTTCGCCTCCTCTGGGATAGCGGATCGCCACCGGGCCGGCCGCCTTCTGCACCGCCCATGTGAGCATTTCCTCCAGCTCTTGGAAACAGGCGGGAGCAAGCACCGTCATACCCGGAACAGTGGCAAGATACCCTACATCGAATGTCCCGTGATGGGTCTCTCCGTCCTCTCCCACCAGCCCGGCGCGGTCTACCCCAAAGATCACCGGTAGGCCGCTGATGGCCACGTCATGGAGAAGCATATCATACCCGCGCTGCAGGAAAGAAGAGTACACGGCAAACACAGGCTTTGCCCCCTGTTTTGCCATCCCTGCCGCCATGGTAACGCCGTGGCCCTCTGCGATGCCCACGTCAAAAAAGCGTTCGGGGTACATTTGTGCAAACCGTTCCAGCCCCGTGCCGGCCTGCATCGCCGCCGTAATGGCGCACAGGTTTGGCTCTGTCAGAGCCAAACGGCACATGGTTTCGCCAAATACCGCAGAATAGTTTTGTCTTGCAGCGGATTTCGGCTCTCCGCTGGCCACGTCAAAAGGCCCGACCCCATGGAATTTGTCCGGCGCGGCTTCGGCCGGCGGATACCCCTTCCCTTTTACCGTACGCACATGGAGAAGCACCGGAGAGGAAACCTCCTCCTTGGCATAGCGCAGCAGACGGGTGAGCAACTTGACATTGTGTCCATCCACCGGCCCCATATAGGTAAAGCCCATGTCCTCAAACATACTGCAATGGAGCAGCGCGTCCTTGACGGCGGTTTTGAGTTTGTGGTTAAAGCGGTAAAGGACACGGCCCGCCGCCGTGGCGTCCATGACCTTGCGGTAGCCCTTCTTGAAGTTGAGATACTGGGGTTTCAAGCGCTGATGGGCCAGCCTGCGTCCCAGCCCACCCACATTGGGGGAAATGGACATTCCGTTGTCATTCAAAATCACGATCATGTGTTCCCCGCTCTGCCCGGCGTTGGAAAGCCCCTCATAGGCCAAGCCGCCCGTCATCGCACCGTCGCCCAACAGGGCCAAAACATGATAATCCTTTTCCTGAAGGGTGCGCGTGCGCGCCATGCCCAGCGCAACGGATACTGCATTGGAGGCGTGGCCCGCAATAAATGCGTCCGTAGAGCTTTCCGCGGGCTTGGGATAGCCGGAAATGCCGCCGAAGGTGCGAAGGGTATCAAAGACCTCCCCGCGGCCGGTCAGGAGCTTATGGCTGTAACACTGATGGCCTACGTCAAATACCAGCCGGTCTCTGGTCAGGTCAAACACCCGGTGGATGGCTACAGTCAGTTCCACCGCGCCAAGGCTGGAAGCCAGATGTCCCCCGTTTTTCGCCACTGTTTCAATGATCTTTCCCCGCAAAAGTCCGCAAAGCTCTGCGGCTTCCTCGTCGCTGAGGGATTTGCAATCTAAATTGTCATCCAGTTTGACCATGCCATCCACCTCCTTTTTGTGATTTGATATCAGTTTTCCCGTGCGATCAGCGTGCGAGCCAATTCCCGCAAAAATGCGGTGTTCTCCAGCCCATCCAAACAGGCGCAGGCCTCGCGGCTCAGCTCCTCCACCCATTCCTGACAAGCCTCTAAGCCCAGCAGCGTCACAAAGGTGGTTTTCCCCTGTTTTGCATCCGAGCCAATGGGCTTTCCAAGGCTTTCCGTGGTACTGGTCACATCCAGAATGTCATCGCGCACCTGAAAGGCCAGACCCAGCTTCTCCGCATAGCCTGCCACAGCCCGGGTCGTTTTCTCATCTGCACAGGCGGCAATGCAGCCCATATGGGCCGCACAGCCAATGAGCGCGCCGGTTTTCAAGCGCTGCAGCTCCTCGACTTCCGGCCGGGACAAGCCTCTGTCCTCGCCGTCCATGTCCAAGACCTGTCCGCCGACCATCCCCTGCGGCCCGGCGGCGGCAGAAAGGGCGCTGACCGCCGCAAGCCGTTTCCCCTCCGACAGGCTGGACGCCCCGGCGATCACGCCAAAGGCGGCGGTCAACAGGCCGTCTCCGGCCAAGATCGCCGTCGCCTCCCCATAGACCTTGTGGTTGGTGGGTTTGCCCCGGCGCAGATCGTCGTTGTCCATGGCGGGAAGGTCGTCGTGGATGAGGGAATAGGTATGTACCATCTCCACCGCGCACCCCAGCGGCAACGCCAGCTCCACGTTGCCGCCACACAGCCGGCAGCACGCCAGTGTCAGCACCGGGCGCAGCCGTTTTCCACCCGCCAAAAGGCTGTATTCCATGGCTGGATAAATG
>CARXAY010000016.1 GCA_949093475.1 uncultured Oscillospiraceae bacterium | reverse complement strand
GCTATGAGCTGGTCTGCCAAAACATCTTGGAGATCATGGCCGTTCAGTTGGGGCGGCGGGTGGAGTTGTCCTCTTCCGCCGCCGGGCGCTATACCAGCAAGGAGTGTGCGCTGGTTCGCCGTTACATTGACAGCCATTTTAAGGAAAACATTACTCTCTCTCAGCTCTCCGACCTTGTACATATCAATAAATACTATCTGGTGCATACCTTCTCACGGGAGTACGGCGTCTCCCCCATCAGCTATCTGATCTCCCGCCGCCTTCAGGAGAGCAAGTACCTCCTCACCCGCACCAACCATTCCCTCAGTCAGATCTCTCATATGCTGGGGTTTTCCTCTCCCAGTTACTTCTCTCAGAGCTTTCGGCGGGCGGAAAAAATGAGTCCGTTGGAATACCGCAAGCTCTGCCACGCCAAGGAAAAAGAGCCAACCGCTGCCGTGCCCTGACGTTTCCCTCCTCCATTTCCCTACCGAATAGCGAAAAAAGAGACTGCCCGCAGGCAGTCTCTTTTTATCTTGTGCTGCAAACGCTTACTTTCTCCCCTGCGCCGCGTTCTGCTCCTCGGTGCGGGCAGCCTCGGAATGGAAGGGGATCAGGTTATCCGTCGAAGCGGGGTCAAACAGGTGGATCAGGTCATCGCGGAAGGTGAAGTGAACCTGCGTGCCATAGGGAATGCCCGCCTTCCACTCCTTGGGCAGATCTGTGGTCGGTACACGAAGCACCACATCGACGCCATCCTTCACCGCCACATGGAGATGCAACTCGCTGCCCATCATCTCGGAGACGTCCACGGTGCCGGTCAGGGTATCCGGGCCGGCCTGAGAGGCAAACACGATATGCTCGGGACGAATGCCCAAGGTCACATCGCCGCCCGCCACATTGTTGGCCTTCAGCTTGGCCTGCGTCTCCTCGGAGAGCTTCATCACCGCATCCAGACACTTGACGGAATAGCTGTCGCCCTGACGCTCCAGCTTGGCGTCGAAGAAGTTCATCTGGGGCGTGCCGATAAAGCCGGCCACGAAGAGGTTCGCGGGATGCTCAAAGACCTGCTGAGGCGTGCCGATCTGCTGAATGAAGCCGTCCTTCATAATGACGATGCGGTCGCCCAGCGTCATAGCCTCAGTCTGGTCGTGGGTGACGTAAATGAAGGTGGTGTTGATGCGCTGGCGCAGCTTGATGATCTCGGCGCGCATCTGGTTGCGGAGCTTTGCGTCCAGATTGGACAGCGGCTCGTCCATCAGGAACACCTGAGGATCACGGACGATGGCGCGGCCGATGGCCACGCGCTGGCGCTGGCCGCCGGACAGGGCCTTGGGCTTACGCTCTAAGTACTGGCTGATGTCCAAGATCTGGGCGGCCTCCCGCACCTTCTTGTCGATCTCGTCCTTGGGCAGTTTACGCAGCTTCAGCGCAAATGCCATGTTCTCATAAACCGTCATGTGGGGATAGAGCGCGTAGTTTTGGAATACCATGGCGATGTCGCGATCCTTGGGGGACACGTCGTTGACCCGGCGGCCGCCGATGTAGAGGTCGCCGTCAGAGATATCCTCCAGACCGGCCACCATGCGAAGGGTGGTGGACTTGCCGCACCCGGAAGGCCCGACCAGAACGATGAATTCCTTGTCCGAGATCTCCAGATCGAAGCTGTGGACGGCGGTCACCTTGTTGTCATAGACCTTCTTGATGCCTTTTAACGATACAGTTGCCATGCGTATGAGCCGTAGAAACGACGCCTCCGCGACGTTCCCTTGTGTCCGGAAGAGCAAAACTCCCGGCACGTTACGACAGGTCTCCACGCTGCCGCACCGCCGGCCCGGCGGAACATGTCTCCTCGTTTTTTATGGCGGAAATGAAGCTATTGGGACATGGAGTAGCTCCACTCGGCCTGATTATAGAAATTGTACCATAAGGGCCGCAAAAATGTCAAGCGTATTTGTGAACAATAGCCAACATCTCGTCCCAAACCTTCTCCATATCGCTCACCAGCTTAAACTGGGTGCGGCAGCGATCCAGATTATGCTCCGGACGGTGGATGGCGAAATAGTGGTCGCCGTCCAGATAGTCGGTGAGGAAGCGGATGCCGCACTCCAGCGTCATCAGCTTCGCGCCCCAAGGCAGATACTCGATCTCCGCCGGGGTCAGAACGCCGCCGCAACCCTTCAAAAAGCCACGGGTGTAAACCTCAAAGAGGGGCAGGTCGAAGTTGACCTTGCTCAAGTCCTTCTCGTCCTCGGCGGAGTGGTTCGCACCAAAGCGGATAGAGTCGCCGAAATCATTGATGGACAGGCCGGGCATCACTGTATCCAAGTCGATGACGCAAACGCCCTTGCCTGTCGCGCTGTCGATCAGCACGTTGTTGAGCTTGGTGTCGTTGTGGGTGACCTTAAGGGGCAGCTTACCGGCGTGGAGGGCGTCCATGCACACGGCGCAGTCCTTTTCATGGGCCAGCACAAACTCCACCTCCGGGCCGACCTCCTTGGCGCGGCCCATCACGTCCTTCTCCAGCGCCGCTTTGAATTTGGCAAAGCGGTCTACTGTGTCGTGGAAACGGGGGATGGTCTCAAACAGTGTGGATGCGGGATAGTCGGCCAGCATCCGCTGGAAGCTGCCAAAGGCCAAGGCAGACGCCTCAAACAGTTCCGGCGTATCCGCCTGCTGAAGGCAGTCGGTGTCCTCAATAAAGGGGAACACACGCCAAGTCTCCCCTTCGCTGTCGGTAAAGCTGGCGTCCCCTGTCTTGGTGCGGAGAATGGAGAGGGTCTCCCGGGCGGGGTCTCCCCCGTCCTTTTCGATCTTCTCTCTCAGGTAGTCGGTCACGCCCACAATATTGCTCATCACCTGCTCGGGATGGGCAAAAGCGGCGCTGGAAATTCGCTGGAGAATGTAGCGTTTCCCTGAGGTAAGAGTCACGCAGAAGGTGTCGTTGATGTGGCCGCAGCCATATCGGGCAGCGTCCTTCACCTCGCCGCCAAAATCATACGCAGCGAGGGCTTCCTGCAGGTGCTTTTCTGCTGTATTAGACATCTCTTTTACCTCCACAGGTCGTCGGGGTAGATCCCGGCGGCAGTCTTTTCGGCAATGGCAGCCACCACAGCCTCCTTGTCCTCTTTATAAGTAACGCCGTACCACTTATCCTTGCTCCGAAGCACCTTCACCCGCGCCTTGCCTTCGGCAATGAGCTGGCTGACTACGGCGGGCAGGAAATACTCCGACTTGACGGGGTCGGTCTTGAGCGCACCGTCCAAGAAGGCCGGGAAACGCTTGAGGGCCTCGTCCATATAACTGCGGGTAAAGCCCCAGAGGTTCATAGACACGATGGTGTCGCCGGGCAGGTCAGTCCAAGTCTCGCCGCCGTCCTCGGTGAAGCGGGGGCATTTCTCCCCCTTCTCGATGCGGGTGCGCTCGGTAACGCTCACCAGCATCTGATCCGCGTCCTCCACGCACACGCCCCGGGCCACATGGCCGTGTTCGGTGACAGTGTTTTTGAGGAGGTAGCCCACCATGGCGTACTCGTAATACTCCCCGTCGGGGTGGTTGAGCAGATACTCGTAGATCTCCTTGTAAGCATCCGGGCCGTAATAGTCGTCAGAGTTGATGACGGCGAAAGGCCCGTCTACCACTTTCCGCGCCGCCAAAACCGCGTGGGCAGTGCCCCAAGGCTTGGTGCGCCCTTCCGGGACAGAGTAGCCGTCAGGCAGATCTTCCTTGAGCTGATAGGCGTATTTGACCTCCATGACTTGGGAAAGGCGGTCACCGATGGCGGCCTTGAAGTCCGCCTCGATCTCCGGCTTGATGACGAAAACCACCGTCTCAAAACCGGCGCGGCGGGCGTCGTAGATGGAATAGTCGATGATAAGCTGACCGTGGTTGCCCACCGGGTCGATCTGCTTCAAGCCGCCGTAACGGCTGCCCATGCCGGCCGCCATGACGACCAGAACAGGCTTTACGCTGGATGCGCCCATGTTGTTACCCCCTTATTTTTATTGATTTTAGCCCTTATAACCGTTGGGATTGCTGCTCTGCCACTTCCACGAGGTGGCGCACATATCTTCGATGCCGAACTTGGCCTCCCAGCCCAGCTCGTCGCGGGCCTTCGCCGGGTCGGCAAAGCACTCGGCAATGTCACCGGGACGGCGGGGATCGATCACATAGGGCAGGGTCTTGCCGCAGGCCTTCTCATAGGCGTGGAGAACGTCCAGCACGCTGTAGCCTTTCCCTGTACCCAAATTGCACACAAACAGCCCGCAGTTGGTCGCCAGCTTCTTCAGCGCGGCCACATGGCCCAGCGCCAGATCCACCACGTGGATATAGTCGCGCACGCCGGTTCCGTCTGCGGTGGGATAGTCGTTGCCGAACACGTGGAGCTTCTCCAGCTTGCCCACCGCCACCTGCGCGATATAGGGCACCAGATTGTTGGGGATGTCGTTGGGGTCTTCGCCGATCAGGCCGGACTCGTGGGCGCCGATGGGGTTGAAGTAGCGCAGCAGGGCTACGTTCAGATTGGGATCAGCGGCGCAGATGTCCATCAGCATCTTCTCTTGGAACAGCTTGGACGTGCCGTAGGGGTTGGTCGTCCCGCCGGTGGGGAAATCCTCGCGGATGGGCACACTGGCGGGGTCGCCGTACACCGTAGCGGAGGAGGAAAACACGAAATTCTTCACCCCGTGGCGGCGCATGGTCTGGAGCAGATAGAGGGTACTGATGAGGTTGTTGGAGTAGTACTCCAGAGGCTTGGCAACACTCTCGCCCACGGCCTTCAACCCGGCAAAGTGGATCACCGAATCAATGTCGGGATAGTCGCGGAACAGCGCCTCGACCTCGTCGGCCTCGCAAAGCTCAGCTTTGATGAAGGGGATCTTCTTGCCGACAATCTTCTCCACCCGGCGGATGGCTTCCTCGTTGGAATTGGACAGGTTGTCGGCCACAACGATGTCGTACCCTGCGTTGACCAGCTCCACACAGGTGTGGCTGCCGATATACCCTGCGCCACCGCAAACAAGAATAGACATAACAAACAACTCCTTTATAAAAATGTTTTATTCACGTTATGACTGTGTCATCCGCGTTTGATCTGGGGCAGTGCCGCAGCGGCGACGCTCTGTCCAAGCTGGCGTACCTTCTCGTCCGGCGCGTCCACCTGAAGAGTCGAGCCGTAGTCCTTCAGCACCTCTCTGGCTCGCGCCAGCATCAGGTCGCCGCCCGGGCCGCCTGCCACGCCGCCCATGACCAGCACGCGCTTGGTGCTGTAGAACATCTCGTACATCGCCAAGGCATGACCCAGATAGTCGCCCATGGTGCGGTAGATCGCCGCGCCCCGGTCGTCTCCGGCCTCCATCTTGGCCCGCAGATAACGGAACTGCGCGGAGGGATCATCCCCCACCGGCTCCAGCCCCGCCAGCGGCGCCAGACGAATCGAGCCGTCCTGACTTAAGTAGTTCACGCCGCAGCCGCCGTCTCCGCTCCAAGGATCAATGGCCACGTCGGTGCGTGCGTCGATGGGGACAAAGGCAAATTCGTTGAGCCAGCCGGTGACTGCGCCCGTTTCGGTAACGTAGCCGCCCGCCTGCGCCGTTCCCAGCGATGTACCCAGCAGCGCGCCGCCGATGCCCGCCAGTGAGCCGGCCAGCGCGGTCACGTCGCCGTCGTTGGCGATGGTCAGCGGCACGTCCTTCCCCACCGCGTCGGCCACCGCGCGGATGTAAAGATCCTTGCAGCTCTTGCGGTCAAAATCCTCTCTGGACACCGCCAAAAAGAGGCTGGCCACCATGCAGCGATTCTCAATGAACACCCCCGCCGAGGAGATGCCCACGCCGTCTACTCTGGGCAGCTTGGCCGCCATGGTCTTCACCGCGTCGCGAAGGTGATCGTAGTGATACTGGGGGTCGGCCTCCACCTTGGGCTGCCACGGGAAGGACTCGTTGCATACGGTCACTCCGTCCTGAACCGCGCTCACCTTGATGTTGCTGCCGCCGAGGTCGATCCCGATGCGGCAGCCCTCTAAATTGCCTGCCATTCCTTCTCCGCCGCCCACGTTGCGGGGGCGATCCTCATAGGCGCAGCGTTCCACTTGGAAGGGATGCTCATAGACCCGGCCCATAAAGTCCTCGTCAAAAGCCCGCGAGCCGTCCGGCGCATAGGCGCGGCGAAGCTGCTCCCATGCGGCGTCGCTGCCGCAGACGGTGACCTTCCAGCCGCCCCACATCCAAAGGAGACATTTCACCAGCCGGTCAACGTACAGCCGGTCTGCTTCACTGCCCAGCATCGGGTCGCGCAGGGCGGTCTCGTACACCGTGACCTGACCACCACCTCCCTCCACCGCAACGGCAAAGGGATGCTTTGCCTCCGCCTGATAGGTGCGGAAGAACAGCCCCAGCGGCACAAAGTCCTTATCCAGCTCCGGCACATGGCCTACCGCCAGCGATAAGCCTTTATAATCCATCCGTTCCCCCTCCTGTCTTTCATGACTTCTTATGCAATTGTAGACTTCCACATATACCTATGATGATTCTACCACAGCTTTGGCAAAAATGCACCACTCTTTTTGTCGATTTTTTGTTTCTTTTTAATAAATCTTGCGCTCGCCCCTGCCCGGTTGGGTCTCCTGCTGCCGCAGAGCGCAAAACAGCCCAAGATATCGTCGGATATCTTGGGCTGTCGCAGTTTATTTATCCAAAGGTCTCATGGTGGGGAACAACAACACATCCCGGATGGAGTCCGCCCCGGTCAGGAGCATGACGCAGCGGTCGATGCCCACGCCCAGACCGCCGGTGGGCGGCATTCCGTACTCCAGCGCGGTGAGGAAGTCCTCGTCCATCATGCCCGCCTCGTCGTCTCCCTTGGCCCGCAGCTCCACCTGCTTTTGGAAGCGGCTGCGCTGGTCGATGGGGTCGTTCAGCTCGGAAAAGGCATTGCCCATTTCCGAGTGGCAGATAAACAACTCAAATCGCTCGGTCAGGCGCGGGTCGGACGGAGACCGCTTTGCCAGCGGCGACACGTCCACCGGATGCATGGTAATGAATGTGGGCTGGATCAGCTTTTCCTCCACCCGCTGGTCGAAGCACTCGTAAAGAGCATTGCCCCATGTCTTGTCCGCCGTCTCAGGCAGCTCCACTCCGATGGACTTGGCGGCGGCCACCGCCTCCTCATCGCTTTGGATGGCCATGAAGTCAATGCCGGTGTACTGCTTCACCGCTTCATGCATGGGCAAACGCGGCCAGCCGGGGGTCAGATTTAGCTTCTCCCCCTGCCACTCCAGCTCATATGTGCCCAAAATATTCTTGGCAGCGGAGGACAGCAGATCTTCAAACAGATCCATCATATCGTTGAAGTCGGCGTATGCCTGATAAAGCTCAATGGTGGTGAACTCCGGGTTGTGCTTGGGATCCATCCCCTCGTTGCGGAAAATGCGTCCGATCTCATACACCCGATCCATACCGCCTACGATCAGCCGCTTCAAGGGCAGCTCGGTGGCGATCCGCAAATACATATCAATATCCAGCGTATTGTGATGGGTAATGAAGGGCCGGGCCGTCGCGCCGCCGGAAATGGTGTTGAGTACGGGAGTTTCCACTTCAATAAAGCCGCGGGCGTCCATGAAGTCCCGCACGTGCTTGATGAACTGCGAACGGATCAGGAAATTCCGCTTCACTTCGGGATTGACGATCAGATCAACGTACCTCTGTCGGTAACGCAGCTCCTTGTCCTGAAGGCCGTGAAACTTCTCCGGCAGAGGCAAAAGGGATTTGGAAAGAAGCACGACCTCTTTGACGCGGATGCTCATTTCTCCCCGCTGGGTGCGGAACACCTCGCCGTCCACCCCCACGATGTCGCCGATGTCGTACTTTTTGAACCGCTTATAGACGGCCTCGTCCATCTCGTCCTGCCGGGCGTAGAGCTGAATACGTCCAGAGCGATCCTGAAGATCACAGAAGGAGACCTTACCCATCCCACGCTTGGACATGAGCCTTCCGGCCACCTTCACCCCTTTGCCCTCCATCGCGTCAAAGTCGTCCTTGATCTGTTGGGCGGTGGCGTTCCAGTCGAACTTGGTCTGCTGGAAGGGGTCTTGTCCCGCGTCCTGAAGCTCTTTGAGCTTGTCGCGGCGGATCTTCAAAAGCTCAGACAGCGGCACTTCCTGCTGCTGGGGCTGCTTCTTGTTCTCCTCTGCCATTTTGATCGCTCCTTTATCCTTGGTGCGTTTCAGCGCGTGACCTTCTTGATCTCATAGCGGACAGGGCCGCTGGGCGACTCCACCGTCACCTTTTCTCCCACCTTGTGGCCGATCAGTGCCCTGCCAAAGGGGGATTCCTCCGAGATCTTGCCGTTCATGGGATCGGCTTCCTGCGAACCGACCACCTGATAGGTCTCCTCTTCCTTGAACTCCAGATCCAGCACAGTGATGCGGCTGCCAAGGCGCACGGCATCGGGGTCTTTTTCGTGATCCTCGATGACCACATAGTTGCTCAAAATGTTCTCGATCTCCGCAATGCGGGAATAGAGCTTGCCCTGCTCATTTTTTGCCTCGTCGTATTCGCTGTTCTCCGACAGGTCGCCAAAGGAACGCGCCTCCTTGATCTGGTCGGCTACCTCCTTTTCGCGCACGGTCTTGAGATAATTGAGTTCTTCCTTCAGTGCCTCCAAGCGCTGAGCGCTCAACTTAAATTCCTTCGCCATGGCCCATCACACACCTTTCTCGTCATGCCCTCCCCACGAGCCGAGGGCAAAACAGTCGTTCGTACTATTATAGGTATTTTCTCCCCTGCTGTCAAGTATGCAGCCGCATATAAAAACAGGCCGCCCCTCAGGGCGACCTGTTTTTTCCTGTTGTGTAGAAGGAGCAGAATTACTTGAGCTCGACCTTGGCGCCGGCCTCTTCCAGCTTCTTCTTCATCTCCTCGGCGTCGTCCTTACCCACGGCCTCCTTGACAGCCTTGGGCGCGGCCTCGACCAGAGCCTTGGCCTCAGCCAGACCCAGACCGGTGATCTCACGGACAGCCTTGATGACCTTGATCTTCTCAGCGCCGACCTCAGCCAGAACCACGTCGAACTCGGTCTTCTCCTCGGCAGCAGCGCCACCAGCAGCAGCGCCGCCAGCGGCAGGAGCAGCCATAGCGGCGGCGGACACGCCGAACTCTTCCTCAAGAGCCTTCACGAAGTCGTTCAGCTCCAGAACGGTCAAACCCTTGACCTCTTCCACCAAAGCGGTGATTTTCTCGCTTGCCATTTTTACTTACCTCCTAAATGAATTGTGTTTGTGTTGATTTGGATCACTCCGCAGCGGGAGTTTCCTCGGCGGCAGGAGCCTCAGCGGGGGCTTCCTCAGCCGCAGGAGCGGCCTCGGCGGCAGGCGCGGGCTCAGCAGAAGCCTCGGCAGCCGCAGGAGCAGCGGCGGATGCGCCGCCATTCTCGGCGATGGCCTTGATGACGATAGCCAGCTTGGTGATGGGCGCCAGCATCGTTCCCATCATCTGGGCCAGCAGCACCTCCTTGGAGGGCAGATCGGCCAGAGCCATGATGTCGTTGATGGGCAGCACCTTGCCGTCCATAAACCCGGCCTTGATGATGAACTTCTCGCCGTTGAACTTCTTGGAGAACTTGTTGATCACTCGCATGGGGGCGATGGGGTCTTCGGCGCTCACCGCCAGAGCGGTCGTGCCGTGAAGCACCTCGTCCAGCTCGTTGAGGCCCGCGTCGTCCAGAGCAAAGCGCACCAGAGTATTCTTCACCACGCCGTAGTCCACGCCGTTCTTACGCAGCTCCTCACGAAGCTCGGTGTCCTCGGCCACGGTGATGCCCTTGTAGTCCACCAGCACACCGGAAGCGGCGCTCTTCAGCTTCTCCTCCAGAGCGGCGACCACAGCCTTCTTCTCGCTCAGTACTTTCGCGTTAGGCATATTTGATTCACCTCCGTCAAATAAAAATGCCGCTTTCGTGTTCCAGCACACGAAAACAGCACGAAAAAGCGGTCATTTCATTGCTGCATTCTCGGCAGGACTTACGCTTTCGCACCTGCTGTCTCAGAACACAAAGGGAATTATAGCAGTTTCCTCTTGATTTGTCAACACTTTCTTTCAAGAGCGTGTTCTGCTGTCAGATCAGCAAAAACACCAGCAGATCCCAATACATATGCAGGGCGATGGGCACAAGGATACTGCGGCTTTTCAAAAAACTCCAGCTGAAAACCGCGCTCAGCGCCATCACCTCCAAAAACGCCAAACTGGCGAAACTGCTGACAAAAGTTCCCGAACAGAGCCACTTTGGGAAATGAATTGCCAGAAACATGACCGCGTTCAGCAGAACATGAGGCCACTTCTTTCCTTCCTTGACCGTGGCGTTGAGCAGCCAGCCTCGAAACACCAGTTCTTCGGTCAGCCCCACAAAGAGAACGGTAATGAGCTGATGCGGCTCAAACCCGTCAGAAACCGCGAGACGCCCATTTCTCAGGATAGAGCCGCCGCAGATATAGACCGTAAACGCGGCAAAAACCGGCAAAAACTTCAGCCAGTTCACCTTTGCGGTAAACATTTCTTTTAAGGTGATGTGCATATCCGATCCAAAACGCCGCACAAGTAAAATTGCTGGAAGCGCCCAGACCAGATTCTTGATAACGCCTGACTTAACCAGCTGGGAGAGAAACGGGTCAGGGATCACGCTGTCCACCGCTCCCCTGCCCCAAAACTCCCACAGTGTCCACACACTGTAGAACGTCAAAACATATACCAGCAGCATACCTCGTTTCGCGCGTTCCCGTGTGTTTTCCATCATACCACCCCGTCAATACATCCCGTAGCAGCCGTCGCGTTCGTCGTAGCTCAATCCCTCGCCGTAATCGAGGTCTACCTCCAGCCAGCCCTCCTCATCGGCGGTGTAGTCCTGCCAATAGGCCGACTGGGGGTTTGCGGGCTTGTAGGCGAAGGTGGCAGTATAGGTGAAGCCCGTATATTCCCCTTCTTCTCCGCTCTCCACCGCTGCGCCGTCCTCCTCGATCCATGTTCCGTCCTCCCTCTGCTCCGTCACCACCGCGTAATGGCGCAGCTCGTAGTCGGAAATGTGGCCCAGCCCCTTTGTCCGCTCCAAAGCGGTCTCCAGATAGAGCTTGAGGGTAGCCTTCTTGCTTTCTTGCGCCGGAACTCTGGTGCGGCCCATATTCACATACACCGATGGCGACAGGTCGGCGAGCTTGGTACACAGCTTCTCCGCGCCGGGCACGAGGAAATAGAGCTGGTCGTCTTCCCAATTCACACGGATCACCCTGCTGTTGAGGTTGAGACTGAAATAGCCCTCTCCCAACCAGTCCTCATCATTCAACGTAACGCCGTATGCCCCCGGTATGTTGACCCACGACTCATCCTCGGCCTCCTGTTCCTCCCATGTCAGTAGCTTTGCGCCGTCCCAGTCCAGTTCCTCAAACAGTGTCCGGACGGTCTCTCCGAACTCCGTCGGCCAGATTGTCGGGGTCGGCCCGCTGCCCGGGTGAATCCAAAAGCGGACGTATATCTTTTCTCCGTCCAGCAGCTCGTCCAGCCAGCCCATGATGTACCCCTTGGGGTCAGTCTCCCAAGGCGCGGGGGTCGGTGTCGGTTCAGGCGTAGGCGTGGGTGTAGGCGCGGGTGTGACTGTCGCCTCCGGGATGGCGGAGGGTTGCGGCGTTGGAATCACCTGCTGCTCCTTCGCCCTGCAGCCTGCCAGCGTCAGGCACAGCGCAGTGGTCACCATCCACCAAAGCACGTTCCTTTTCACGCCCATCCCCATCCTTCTTGTTTTTTCCTCATTATAACAGGACTTTCCCCATTCCACAACAGCAAAAAACAGGGACAGCCGTTGGCTGTCCCTGTTTTGACTGCGTTTTGTTGTCACGCTCGCGCTTCTTACACCAATTTTGCGGCGTTCAGCTTCACGCCGGGGCCCATGGTGGCGGCGCACACGCAGGAGCGCACGTACTGGCCCTTGGCGGCGGCGGGCTTGGCCTTGATGATCGCGCCCATGATGGCGTTGAAGTTGTCGGTCAACTTCTGCGCACCGAAGGACACCTTGCCGATGGGGCAGTGGATGATGTTGGTCTTGTCCAGACGGTACTCCACCTTACCGGCTTTGATCTCGGTCACGGCCTGACCCACGTTGGGGGACACCGTGCCGGCCTTGGGGGAGGGCATCAGGCCCTTGGGGCCCAGAACCTTACCCAAACGGCCCACCAGACCCATCATGTCGGGGGTGGCGACCACCACGTCGTAGTCGAACCAGTTTTCCTTCTGGATCTTCTCCACCATGTCCATCTCGCCCACATAGTCAGCGCCGGCGGCCTTGGCCTCCTCGGCCTTGTCGCCCTTGGCAAAGACCAGCACGCGCTGGGTCTTGCCGGTGCCGTGGGGGAGAACGATGGCGCCGCGCACCTGCTGGTCGGCGTGACGGGAGTCAACGCCCAGCTTCACATGAAGCTCCACCGTCTCGTCGAACTTGGCGGAAGCGGTCTTGACCACCAGCTCCATGGCCTCGGCCACGTCGTACTGCACAGCGCGGTCGATGAGCTTGGCGCTGTCTACATACTTCTTACCTCTGCTCATGTGTCAAACCCTCCTTTAGTCGCCCACCACGACGCCCATGGAGCGGGCAGTCCCGGCGATCATGCTCATGGCGGCCTCGATGCTACCAGCGTTCAGATCAGGCATCTTGGTCTCGGCGATCTTGCGAACATCCTCTTTGCTGATGGTGGCGACCTTCTCCTTGTTGGGGACGCCGGAGGCCTTCTCGATGTTGCAGGCCTTCTTGATGAGGACAGCCGCGGGGGGAGTCTTGGTAATGAAGGTAAAGGAGCGGTCGGCGTACACGGTGATGACCACGGGGATGATCATGCCCATGTCATTCTTGGTGCGCTCGTTGAACTCCTTGGTAAAGCCCGCGATGTTGATGCCGTGCTGACCCAGAGCAGGGCCAACAGGGGGCGCGGGAGTCGCCTTGCCGGCGGGGATCTGTAACTTGACGTAACCTACTACTTTCTGTGCCACAAAAAGCACCTCCTACGAATAGTGTGGTTGGACGGGACGCATGACGTCCCTCCCACTGTTCCAGCTTTCTCTTTGGATCGTCCGCTTCGTGCCGTTCGGACGGTCAGTCGATGCGCTCGATCTGATCCAGCTCCAGCTCCACCGGGGTATCCCGGCCGAACATGGAGACCTTCACGCTGACCTTTCCGCGTTCCAGATCGATCTCCTCCACCGTGCCCAAGAAGGATTCCAGCGCGCCGTCGGTGATCTTCACGCTGTCGCCCAGCGCATAGGAGACCTCGATCTCCTTCTTTTCCACGCCCAGTTGGGCGATCTCCTCGTCGGTGAGGGGGATGGGCTTGTTGCTGCCCTCGCCCACGAAGCCGGTGACACCCCGGATGTTGCGAACCAGATGCCACGCCTCATCGGTCATGACCATCTTCACCAGCACATAGCCGGGAAACACCTTGCGCTCCAT
>CARXAY010000015.1 GCA_949093475.1 uncultured Oscillospiraceae bacterium | reverse complement strand
GGATGGTTCACCAGTTCCAAAAACCGCATGACGTTCTCAAAATTGTCCAATGGCTCTCCGATTCCCATCAAAACGATGTTAGAGATCTCCGCGCCGCTGTCCAACTGGGTAAAAAGCACCTGATCCAAGATCTCAGACGCTGTCAGGTCGCGCACCTTTCCGGCCAGCGTAGATGCGCAGAAGGCGCACCCCATCCTGCACCCCACTTGGGAAGACACGCAGACGGTGTTGCCGTGATGGTAACGCATCAGCACCGTCTCTACACAGTTCCCATCCATA
This sequence comes from uncultured Oscillospiraceae bacterium, assembly GCA_949093475.1. Classification (GTDB taxonomy): domain Bacteria; phylum Bacillota; class Clostridia; order Oscillospirales; family Oscillospiraceae; genus MGBC124762. The sequence goes on along the minus strand of CARXAY010000015.1, from coordinate 13,600 downwards.
AGACGCCAAAGATACTTGATCGTTCCATCCTCCTGAGACACTTGCTTGCGCTCTACGGCGGGATGGGTGAGGTATGCCCGTTCCTTCAGCGTCTGCCGCAGTTCTTTGGAGAGGTCGCTCATTTCCTCAAACTCCGTCACTCCCTTGTGCATCCATGCAAAGATCTGCTTGGCGCGGAACGCGGGCTGACCCAGCTCTGCGCAAAATTCCTTCAGTTCCGGAAGGTTCATGGACTTCAAGTCGATCATACCGCCGCCTCCCGCTCCAACACCGCGTAATAAAACCCGTCTGTCCCTGTTCGGTGTGGCCAGAGGGTCTCCTCCCGCCGAAGGGTGAACCGCCCGCTGCTGCGGCTTAAAAATGCTGCTACGCGCGCCTCGTTCTCCTCCCGGCGCAGAGTGCAAGTGGCATAAAGCAGCCGTCCTCCGGGCTTGACGGCCGCCCCGGCGTTTTCCAAGATCTGTTCCTGAACGGCAGTCAGGCCCTGCATCTGCACAGGGTCTTTGTATCGAATATCCGGCTTTTTCCCAATGATCCCAAGGCCGGAACAGGGTACGTCAGCGATCACCAAATCAAAGCTCCCATCCACAGGCTTTGTGGCGTCGCCCACCTCAGCCCGAATGGTGGAAAATCCCAGCCGCGCAGCTCCCTTTTTGATCTCCTCGATCTTCCATGGGTAGATGTCCCGGCTGATGATCTCCCCTTCGCCGCCCATGGCCACCGCCGCCGCAAAGGATTTCCCTCCCGGCGCGGCACACAGGTCAAGCACCCGCTCCCCGGCCTTGGGCTCTGCCGCCAGCACCGCCGCCCGGGCCGCCGGGTCTTGCACATAGAAAAGCCCGCGCCGGAACGATTCCAGCCCTTCCAGATCCCCTGTGCGCTCCAACAGCAGACAATCTGCCATCCAAGGGTGCATTTGCCCCGAAACGCCCTCCTCGGCCAGCGTTTTGACCAGTTCTTCTGTGGAGGTCTTGCAGGTATTCACCTGCACGGTCATGGGCGCGGGGGCGTTGTTTGCCGCCAACAGCCGTTCCACCTGTTCCGCGTCTCCGTTCAACTGAGCGGCAAATTCCTCCACCAGCCAAAGGGGATGGCTGTACTGCACCGACAGCCGCATCCACCGCTCTTCCGGTTTGCTCCATTTCCCGTCGATGGTTTTGGTCAATTCATCCCGCTGACGATCCAGATTCCGCAGTACTGCGTTGACAAAGCCAGCCGTTTTCGGATTTTTGACGCGGGTTTTGGTGAGCTTCACCGCCTCGTCCACTGCTGCACGGGCCGGGATCTGATCCATAAAAAGCAATTGATATCCCCCCAAGCGGAGGATATCGAGTACGTTTTGATCCAGTTTTTCCAGAGGAAGGGTGGAAAGCTCCGCTAAATACGCGTCAAGAAGCATACGGTTTTGCAGCACGCCGTACACCAGCCGCGTGGCTAAGGCCGCTTCCCGCGCATCCATGCCTTTCAGGGTCTTTCGCAAGCCCTCGTTGGCCCACTCTCCCCGCTTTCTGCACCGCTCCAGCACAGCAAACGCCGCCGACCGCGCAGATTCCATCCTTCCTCACCTCCCGTTTTCAGCTTTGATCCATTTTCGTCTGTAAAGCGATTTTCAATTACAGCTTTATGGGATGCCCCATGAGAAATGCCGTCGCTGCCATCGCCTTTTTCCCGTCAGGCTGAATGGTGACAAGCTCTAACACTTTACCATCTCCGCAGGCAATCTTTAATCCCCGCTTGTCTGCCTGCACGAGCTTTCCCGGTGCTTGGGCCGTCGTTTCCTCCGTGATTGCCGTCCGAAGCACCTTGCACCGCAGGCCGTCCAGCTCCATCACCGCCGCCGGCCACGGATACAGTCCGCGCACTTGATCGTGCAGCGCCTGCGCGGGGCGGGAAAAATCCATGGGAGAAAGGTCGCGGGTCAGCATAGGCGCAAGGGTTGCCTGACTGCCGTCTTGAGATGTGCGGGCCGCTGTCCCGTCTGCCAGTGCGGCTACCGCCTCGACCACCAATTTGCCTCCCAATTCCGCCAAACGGTTGTAAAGCTCCTCGGCGGTCTCGTTCGGGTCAATGGGCGTTGTGCCTTGCAGAATGATGTCTCCGGCATCCAACTCGTGAGCCATGTGCATAATGGTTACACCCGTTATCTGCTCTCCCGTCAGGATCGCCCAGTTGATGGGCGCTGCGCCGCGGAATTTGGGAAGCAGAGACGAGTGGACATTGATGCACCCTAACTTGGGATATGCCAGCATCTCATCGGGCAAGATCCGCCCATAGGCTGCCACAACGATCAGCTCCGGGGCAAGGGCCTCCACGGTTTTCATGGCTTCCCCGTCCCGCAGTTTTTCCGGCTGAAACACCGGGATGTTTTGCGATAGGGCATATTCCTTCACCGGGCAGGCGGTCACCTTCATGCGGCTGCGGGGCTTGTCCGGCTGGCAGAACACGCCTACCAGCTCATACCCGGCCGCCACCAATGCCCGCAGGGACGGCACAGCAAATTCCGGCGTCCCCATAAATAGGATCTTCATGTGTTCCCTCATTTCAGCGCTTTTTCCGGCCCTTTCGTTCCTCTTCCTCCGCCGCGGCCTGAATGGCATCCAGTTCCTCCTCGGTGTAGAGCCGCCCCTGTACCCGTTCGGTGAACAAATGCCCGTCCAAATGCTCGATCTCATGGCAGAAGCACCGGGCGGACATTCCTACGTCCTCCGCCTCGAAAAACGTTCCGTTGCGATCCTGCGCCCGTACCTTGGCCCAATCCGGACGCTTGACCCAGCCGTACAGGCCCGGCACAGACAGGCAGCCCTCGTAGCCCTCCTGTTTGCCTGCGGTCTCCAAGATCTCCGGATTGATCAACTCAATGATGTGGCCGTCAGAGGCCGTGACCAGACACACCCTCCGCAAAATACCCACCTGAGGCGCAGCCAGACCATATCCGTGGGCCTCCTCCAACGTGTCGTGCATATCGTCCAGAAGCTCCCACAGCCGTTCGTCAAAATTGGTCACTGGGTGACAGCGTTTTGCCAACGCCTCGTCTCCCTGCTCAATGATCGTTCTCGTCGCCATAGATATCCTCCTTTCGTTTTTGTCTTTTGCTTAGTCCATGGGGTTGGAATCTCCAAACAGGGATACCCCACGGTTTTCCTGATCCTGAAGCCCCCTTCGCAGAAAGTGGGCGATCAGCGTGCGGATCGGCCCAGCCGTTCCCTCCTTGCAGGAGAGGGTCAACTGATAGCGGTATCTCTCGTTGAGCTTATAGATCGGCGCAGGGGCAGGGCCAAGCAGCATCGGCCTGCAGGGCGCGTATTGCGGGTCTTTCAACGCCTTATCCAGCCCCAGCCGCAGCCGTTGGCAGGCGTGAAGTACGCCCTCCTCGTTCCGCCCTGATGCGGTGAGTACAAACAGCTCACGAAACGGCGGCATCCCTGCGGCGCGGCGCAGCTCCAGCTCCTGTGCATAAAAGCTGTCATAGTCCTGCCGGGCGGCAAAGGAGATCACATCGTTGTCCGGGGTATAGGTCTGAATGATGGCCCGTCCTTCCTTATTTCCCCGCCCTGCACGGCCCACCACTTGGGTAATGAGAGAAAACGTCCGCTCCCCGGAGCGAAAATCAGGTACATACAGCCCGCTGTCGGCGGAGATGACCCCCACCAGCGTCACATTTTCAAAATCCAGCCCCTTGGCCACCATCTGCGTCCCCAACAAAATAGGCGCTTTCCCCTTGGCGAACCGATCCAAGATAGCCTGATGGCCTTTGCTGGGGGTGACCACATCGGCGTCCAGCCGCAAGATCTCCTGCCCCGGGAACAACTCCTCCAGCGTCTCTTGGAGCCGCTGGGTTCCAGAGCCGACAAGGTTCAAATGCCCCCCGCACTGGGGGCAGACCTCGGGCATGGGCTCGGAATGTCCACAGTGGTGGCACATGAGCCGCCGGTTGGCGGAGTGATAGGTCAGATAAACTGAGCAACGGGGGCAGGTAGGCGTCTCGCCGCAGGAATCACACACCACCCGCTGCCGCGCGCCCCGGCGGTTGAGCAGCAGGATGCTCTGCTCCCCGCGGGCCACATTGGCAGCCAGCTCGGTGGCCAGCTCCTCCCCCACATCGGTGTCGTTTCCCCGCCGCAGTTCCTTTTTCATATCGCTGACGATGACTTTGGGCAGAGATTGACGGTTATACCGTCCGGGCAGGGTCACCAGATGATACTTCCCCTCCCGGGCCAGATACATGGTCTCCACCGCCGGGGTCGCAGAGCCCAGCACCAACAGCGCCCCCTGCCGGGCACAGCGGTATTGCGCCACCTCCCGGGCGTGGTAGCGGGGCACATTTTCCGACTTGTACGACCCCTCATGCTCCTCGTCCAGCACTACCACGCCAAGGTTTTCCAGCGGGGCAAACACCGCCGAACGCGCTCCGATGACCACGCGTGCTTTCCCGGAGCGGGCCCGCTTCCATTCGTCGTACCGCTGAGCGTCCGGAAGTGAACTGTGGAGTACCGCCACCTGTTCCCCGAAATACCCTGTAAAAATACGCAAAAGCTGGGGCGTCAGCGCGATCTCCGGGACTAACACCAGCGCAGACTTTCCCCGCTCCAATGCCGACTGGATCAGGCGGATATAGACCTGTGTCTTACCCGACCCGGTCACCCCGTATAACAGCGCGATCCCCGGTTTTTCCTCCTGTGCCCAGCCGTCCAGCGCCGCAAAGGCGCGCTGCTGGTCATCATTGAGGGTGAACGGCTTACCCGGCGGGGGCAGCTCCCGGATGGCGCTTCGCAGAACCTCCCGCTTCGACAGCGTTACGATCCCCCGCTTCGCCAGCGCACGCACCGTAGCCGGACTTGCCCCGGTAAGGTAGCAGATCTCTTTCATTCCGCCCTGTCCCACGGCGGTCAGCAGCTCCACTACGCTGTACTGCAAGGGCGCAGTCTTACGCCGCAGGGCCGCTTGGCCCAGCGCCTCCTCCGGCGGGACAGCCAGTGTGGCGACCTCCTCGGTCTTGTCCCCTACGCCGCGTTTCACGCTGGCCTCAATGGTCAGCAGCCCCTCCCCGGCCAGCTTTCTGGCCGCAGGCATGGGATCGGTGACCCCAAAGGCCAGCCGCAGGTCTTTGACCTCCATGCCCCCGGGGTTCGCCAGCAGAAGCTCCACCAGCCGCTGGGCGGTTTTGGACTTTCCCGCCGCGGTTAAGGCTTGCTCCCTGCTGACCCCTGCCGCCATACATACCGTGTCCCGCACGGAAAACCAAAGTCCCGTGGGCAACATGGCCTTGGCCGACTGGTAGACAGTACAAAAATACCGCCGGGCCATCCAAAGGCAGAGCTTCAGCTCCCCCTCCCGCAGCACCGGCGTCTCGTCCAGTAGGGCCAAAACGGTCTTTAGTCCCAGTCTGGGCTTGTCCTCTGACCGCTCCAGCGCTAACACCAGACCGTCCACTACCTTGTTCCCCCGTCCAAAGGGTGCCAGCACCCGCATTCCGGGCAAAATAGCGTCCGCCAGTGTGGGGGGGACAAGGTAGTCGTAGGGCCGGTCGATGGCGAAGGTGACCGCACCAAGGGCCAGCTTCGCCGTCATCACAGAACCCATCAAAAACCGCTTAATCCGCCACGTTCACAAGGCCGTCGGCCACCTCATGGATGGCCAAGGTCACCGGCTTTTCAGAGAGAGGATATCCCTCGTCCTCGGCGGTCTGGGCGATCTGGCGGGCGCGCTGGGCCACCACGTTGACCAGCATATAGCGGCTGGGCACATGGCGAAGCAGATTGGACATCGCAGGATAAAGCATCATGGTACATACACTCCTTTTTGATTTGCAGGCTCGTTTATTATTTCACCAATTCTTGGTTGGCAAGCATGGGGATCAAGGGGATGCGCTGTTCCACCCGGCAGCCCTCTGCGGTCAAAACCGCCAAGATCTCCTGTGTGGCCTCCGGAACAGAATCGTTGATGACCAGATAGTCATACTGCGGAATTTGGCGGAACTCCTCCAGCGCCCGGTTGAGTCGTCCCTCAATGACCTGTTCATCATCGGTGGCGCGGCCGTGGAGACGGCGGGACAGCTCCTCGAAGCTGGGGGGCATGACAAAGATCAACACAGCGCCGGGGCACTTCTGCCTCACGGTGGCCGCTCCCTGAACGTCGATCTCCAGCAGAACGTCGATCCCGGCCTCTAACTTTTCTTCGATGACCTTCAACGACGTGCCGTAGTAATGCTCCACATACTGGGCATATTCCAGCAGTTCGCCCCGCTCGATCATCCCTTCAAACTCCTCGGTGGACACAAAGCAGTAGTTTACGCCGTCCGCCTCGCCCACCCGGGGTTGCCGGGTGGTGTAGGACACGGAAAAATAGATGTCCGGCCGTTCGCTCAACAGCTCGGCGATCACAGTGGACTTTCCCGCCCCGGATGGCCCGGACAGCACGATCAGCGTACCTTTGGATTTCTTTCGTATGGCGCTCATGGCGTCTCATCCCCTCCATCCTCTTCTGAAACATCCTGCCCGGTCAGCCGTCCCGCCACTGCGGGGGGCTGGATCGCGGCCAGCACCACATGGCCGCTGTCCATCACCAGCACAGCCTTCGTGCGGCGTCCTAAGGTCGCGTCAATAAGCCGCCCGGCGTCTCTGGCCTCTTGGATCATGCGCTTCACCGGGGCAGAATCCGGGCTGACCACAGCCACCACCCGCGCGGCGGAGACCATGTTGCCATAACCGATGTTGATGAGCTTCATGGCCTGCCCTCCTACTCGATGTTCTGCACCTGTTCCCGTATTTTTTCGATCTCGGCCTTCATATCCACCACCACTTTGGTAATGGAAATGTCGGAGCATTTCGAGCCGATGGTGTTGGCCTCCCGGTTGAATTCCTGAATGAGGAAGTCCAGCTTGCGGCCCACGCCGCCCTCCTCCTCCATCAGCTCGGCCAGCTGGCTCAAGTGGGAGCGCAGGCGCACCGTCTCCTCGTCCACCGCCACTTTGTCGGCAAAAATGGCCGCCTCGGTGAGAATACGGCTCTCGTCGATCTGGGTATTCTGGAGGGTCTCCTTGAGCTTCGCCTCCAGCCGCTCCCGATACGCCGCCACGGTCTGGGGCGACTGCTCCTCTACCCGGCCTACCAGCATCTTGATGGTCTCACCCCGGCTCAGGATATCCGCTTTGAGCCGCTGGCCTTCCCGTTCCCGCATGGCGTTGAAGTCGTCCAAGGCCAGCTCCAGCGTCTTCAACAGCTGCTCCTTGATCGCCTCCGGGTCTTCTTCCTTCTTATCCACGGTGAGAACGTCAGGGAATCTGGCGATGGAGGTAGGATAGCACTCGTCCTTGAGATAACCGCCGCCCAATTTCCAAAGGGCCTTGAGGGCCTCGATATACTCCTTCGCCAGCCCCTCGTTGACCGTCACCTTCTGGTCATCCCCGGCGGTCTGGGTCACGGAGATGAACACGTCCACCTTTCCCCGGCCCACCTTCTCTTGAACCCGCTTTTTCATGGCGTCCTCTGCAAAGAGATAGGCCCGGGGCATTTTTACCGTACAATCCAGATAGCGGTTATTGACCGCACGAAGCTCCGCCACCAAGATCAGTCCATCCCGCTGGGTCTCCCCTCTTCCATAGCCGGTCATGCTTCTGATCACGTTTTTCATCTCCTTTGTTCGCTCTGCGGCGTTTCCGTCAGCAGCACGGCCCTCCCCAAGGGGTGAGACAGCTGATACACAAATAGGTGCTGCAGCAATCGTTGCAGCTATCGCTGGAGTTGCCGTACCCCGCAGGCCGATAAGACACGCCGCCCTGATTCATCATGGCATACGCCTGACGGTATTCCATGTTGCCCGGTTCCATCTGCGCTGCCATCTGATAGTTCTGCCGGGCTTCATCCAGCCAGCCCCGGCGGTAGCAAACCGCTCCCATGAGGAAATACCACTCCGCGCTTTTTGCGGTGGCCTCCTGCGTCAGCATCCGCTCTACGGCGTCTAAATTGCCCGCTTGGATGCACTGGCGCACCTTGGTGAAAAAGGGGTCTGCGCTTGCGCTTTGGTAGCCCTGCGTCTGATAGCCGCTTTGGGACTGGTAGGCTGCGCCGCCGCTTTGATAGCTCCCCGCGCCGCTTCTCTGGCGGGTAATGGCGTCGTAGGCCTCGTTGACTTCCTTCATCTTCTCCTCCGCCAAATCAGCCAGAGGGTTGTCCTGATAGTTGTCCGGGTGATATTTCCGCGCCAGTTCCCGGTACGCCCGCTTGATCTCGTCGTCACTGGCGTTGGAGCTGACCCCCAGAACGCTATATGGATCTCTCATGGATCAACCTGCTTTCTCTGCCGCCGTGCCAAGTCCCGGCCACAGCCCGTTTTTGCACCTGAGGCAGCCCCAAGTATAGAATGTTCTCCACCACCGCCTGCCAGCGGTTGGGCGGAAGAAGCTGAAACGCATTTTGCACCAGCGTCAGGGAATGGCTCATGGTCGTTTCGATATAGTCCATATCCGGCTTTCCGTCAAACCGGGCGTCAATGGGATTGTACCGTCCCGCTTCTCGGTCTCCGGCCAGATCATCGGCGGCATCCGCCAGATAGATCCACCGTCCCAAATGATAAAGGAGCTGCCCTCTGGGCCGATCCACCGCATCGTCGCCGGTCTCCGGCGCGGCCGCGGCCAGCAGCCGGGCAAATGTGTCCGCGGTGCGGTCTAACTGCGGACTGCGGGCATCCTCCAGCGCTTTCAGCTCGCCCAGACAGGTCTTTACCGTCTCATCGAACCGCGGCAGCGCCTTGCGCGCCTTACGGTAACTCCTTGCCAGACACAGATCAGCCAGCCGGCTTTTCGCCTTCCTGCCAAAGCCTTCGTCTCCTGCGTCGTCCATCAGCTTGTAATGGGTCAAGATCACGCTTTCCTGCGCGCACAGCGCCGTCCCCGGCGCAATGGGAACGGTATTTCTGGCCTGAACCGGATGGGCCGCGCAGCGGCGTTTGCAGAGGGCCGCCGGTTCGGTCTCATCGTCCAGCAGCAAAGCAAGGAACACAAAATCATAGTTCAGAACAAACCGGGCGGCTGTCCCGCACTGCTCCTTCAACGCATGGCAGAGGGAGCAATAGGCGGCCTTGTAGCCCTCCCAGTCCCGCACCTTCAGTTCCTCCTGAAGCGGACGCACATAGCCGAACACGGCCTATCTCTCCACGGCTACCACCCGGTAGGTGACAGCCTTGTGCCGGCGCAAATACCGCTCCAGCGGGATGCTGACCCCTGCCAGCACCCCAACGAACGCGGCCACCGCGCCCATCGCAGACACTCCCTCGCCAAAGCGTTGAAGTCCTACTGCTGCGCCAAACAGCCCCGCAAAGGGAAGAAGATAGAGCAGAAATGCATACCAAAGCACGGGCTTGGACGCACTTTCCACCGTCACCTGCTGTCCGGCCTGTGCGCCCATGGCATCCTCGGCCACGGCCGTGACCTCCGGGGTGTGGATCATGGACGCGCAACCGGCGCAGTCGGCGCAGTTGTGGCTGCAGGCAGACACCCGCTTCACAGCGATCTCTACCCGTCCTGCCCCCAATCTGCGTTTGATGATCGCCCTTTGGGTCATGACCCATCACCTTCCGTCAAAGTAAAGGCGATCTTATACTCTCCGATCACCCCCGCGTCGGCCACGCCGTTGAGACTGACCTTGGCAGTCTGGACGTTCTGTCCCTCGGGAAGAGAGAGGTCTTTCAAATCGACCACCACTTGGATATACTGGGGCAGCACCCGGTTCAGGGCATCCTCCGTGCCGCGCACCTGAACCCGGATGGTCTGGGTCACAGGCGTTGCCGTATAGCCGCGGGGCACATTGATGATCTCAATACCGGAGGTCTCCATGGTGGTCGTCTCCAGCCCCTTCACCGTAACGGTGACGGTGGCCTCCTCCACACCGCTGACGTTTTCCACATCCTGACCCAGCGGAATGGGGAAGGAGAAACTGGCCGTTCCCACCACCTTGGCCAGATCAATCGCGCCCAGATTGATGGAGGTATAAGCCGCCAGTTCGGTCTCGCTGCCGGACAGGATAATGGATGCCGGTTCGATCTCATAGTCAAGGTGGCTGGCCTCCTCCCCGGTCACGCCGCCGCCGGGGGTAAAGTCTACCGTCAGCGGCACATCCTTCACCATGACCACGGGCAGGGAAACGTTCACGGTCGCTGGGGCGGCAGAGACGCCCTTGTCCTCAATGACCTCGCCGTCCTGACCGATCAGGACATAACTCATGTCCTCCCGGACACTCTCGTTCAGGTTTTTGCGGTTCACCGTCACCTGAGCAAAGGCCACCCGGCCCACAGCGGCTTCTTCGCCGCTGATCTCAATAGTGGCAGGCTGGAAAGAGAATTCCCCGGCCTGATAACCCTTGGCTACGCTGCCGGTAAAGACCCCGCGGATATCCACGTTTTTCGTGGTGCTTCGGACGATATCCACCGACACGTAAAAGGGATCGCGATCCAGCACAGAAATATTGCTGGACGAAACGGTGTTGGGCCAAGTGATGTCATAGGCCAGATTGGAGCGGCCCTCCGTCACGATGCGGCTCAGATCCGCGGTGATAATGATATTGTCCCGGCGCAGGCGGGAGAGGATGCTCCACTTCCCCTGAACCTCCAGATCCACGGAAGCCCTGACCTCTTGGGAGAGCATCAGTCCGTTGCTGTTGAGTACGTCCTCCCCGACAAATGTAACGGGGATGTTGGAAATGGTCACCTTTCTGTCTGGATTGTCCACATTGCGGACATACAGCCACAGGGCGCAGGCCACCACGATGGACAGTGCGATGTAGAGGGCTTTATTCGGCGTCTTGCTGCTGTGTTCCATCGCCGTCTCCCCCTTTCTTTGCTTTGAACAGGCCACTGAAGAAGGAGGGTTTGGCCTTGTCCGTCTCCTCCTCGCGGATCAACTCATTGCGGAGAAGCCGTTCCAGCGTCTCCGGTGCAAGATGCCGCTTGAGCATCCCGCCCACGGCCACGGAGATCGCCCCGGTCTCCTCAGAGACGATGGCCACCACCGCGTCGGTGCGTTCACTCACGCCGATGCCCGCCCGGTGGCGCATCCCAAGGTCACGGCTCAGGTTCACGTTCCCGGACAGGGGGAGCATACACCCTGCGCCCACCACCCGGCCGCCCCGGACAATGACCGCGCCGTCGTGAAGAGGCGCTTTGTTCCAAAAGAGGTTCTTCAGCAGCTCAGCATTGACGCTGCAGTCCAGCGCAGTGCCCGTGGCGATGGCGTCGTCCAGTAGGTTCTTGCGCTCAAAGACCATCAGCGCACCCACCTTGTCCTTGGAAAGGGCCGTATAGGCCGCCACCGTCTGGTCAATGGCCGTCTCGATCTCCGACGCTGCCTCCTCCCGTATGAAGAAGCGTTTGAGCTGGTTGCTGCCCAGCTGCTCCAGCAGCCGCCGCAGCTCAGGCTGGAAAATGACCACCAGCGCCAAAAAGCCCAGCTCCAACGCGCGGCCCAGAATGAAGTTGACCACGTGGAGCTGCAAAAGGTCGGACACCCAAAGGGCGATGACCAGAACAAGGATGGCCTTGGCCACATTGGCGGTGCTGCTGCGGGAGGCAAAGAGCATCAGCCGGTATACCAGATAGGCGATGACCGCCACGTCCAGAATATCGGTAAAACGGATGGTCTGGATAAACGCACCCCATGTCTGCATCAGTTGCGCCAGCCATTCCATTTTCTGATCCCTCCCGTCCTGTTTGCCAGCTTAACGGCTTTATCGCCGTCTGGGTAAAAAGATACGGGTATATTATACTGTATCTTCCCACAAATGGCAAGGTCAAGACACATTAAAATTTGAAAAAAGACGCCGGTCAACCGGCGTCTTTTTTGTGATGGAAGGAAAACTTGGATTCCGTTCCCTTCAAAATGCGTTGTATGTTCCCCCGGTGTTTCCAGACCAGCAGCCAGCCGGGGATGATGGCCAAGATCACCAGCAGAGGATCATGAAACACAAACCATGTAGAGATCGGGTAGCTGAACCCCGCCCAGACAGAGCCGAGAGAGACCCATTTGGTCAGCACCGCCAGCAGCAGGAAGCCGCCCCATGCCACCAGCCCGATGCGCCAGTCGATCATCCACACCAGCGTCCCGCCGGAGAGCACCCCCTTGCCGCCCTTGAAGTGGAACATACAGGGGTACATATGTCCCACCACGCACCAAAGTCCAGCCCAGTATTTCAATAGCAATGTGACATGGACTGGCATTTCCCAAAAGCCCGCCATTCCCACAGCATACCCGATCATAAGTGAGGGCAATGCTAAACTAATCAACACCGCCAGAATCATCTTCACCGCGTCAAACAAAATCACCACTAAGGTCAACGGCCCGCCAAAGGTGCGGTAAAAGTTAGTCAGTCCCGCGTTGCCGCTGCCGTGGTTGCGGACATCATCCCGTAAAATATACTTGGAGACAATAACCGCCCCATTCATACAGCCACAGATGTAGGAAACTCCCATGCTAAGGACGGCAAGCATAATAACAAAAAAGTATCCAAATGCAATCTCTCCGCCGGGAATAGAACGTTCCACCTCAACAACCAGTTGATCCATCCTTACCCCTCCTTCTCTCCCTTTTCCCGCACCGTCAGCTTGATGGGTGTGCCCTCCAAACCAAAGGTGGTGCGAATTTGGTTCTCCAAATACCGCTGGTAGGAAAAGTGAAACAGCTCCGCATTGTTGCAGAAGCACACAAAATGGGGCGGTTTTACCCCTACCTGCGTCATATAATAGACCTTCAGCCGCCGTCCCCGGTCGGTAGGGGGCTGCACCCGGGCCGTAGCGTCCGCCAGCACATTGTTGAGCATCCCAGTGGTGATGCGCATGGCCGCCTGCTCGTTGACGTAGTTGATGAGGTCGAAGAGCCGGTCTACCCGCTGGCCCGTGAGGGCGGAGATGAACAAAATGGGGGCGTAGGTCATATAGCTCAGGTCGCGGCGGATGTCCTCCCGCATTTTGTCCATGGTCTTGTCGTCTTTTTCCACCGCGTCCCACTTGTTGACCACGATGATGCAGGCCTTCCCCGCGTCGTGAGCCAGCCCAGCCACCTTGGTGTCCTGCTCGGTGACCCCCTCATTGGCGTCGATCAGGATGAGGCATACGTCGCACCGCTCAATGGCCATCGTCCCCCGCAACACAGAGAACTTCTCCACCCGGTCGTCCACCTTGGACTTTTTCCGCATCCCGGCGGTGTCGATGAGCAGGTACTTCCCTTTCTCATTTTCAAAGAAACTGTCCACCGCGTCCCGTGTCGTACCCGCCACGTTGGAGACGATGACCCGCTCCTCCCCCAAAATGCGGTTGACCAGAGAGGACTTGCCCACGTTGGGCTTGCCGATGATGGCCACCTTGATAACGTCGGGGTCTTCCTCCACGTCCTCCTCGGAGGGGAAATATTTCAAGCACTCGTCCAGCAGGTCGCCTGTGCCGTGGCCGTGAACGGCGGAAACGGCGATGGGGTCGCCCAGGCCCAGGTTGTAAAACTCGTAGATATCCGGGTTCTCCCGGCCGGTCTGGTCGGCCTTGTTCACCGCCAGCACCACCGGCTTGCCCGACTTGAGGAGCATGGAGGCCACCTCCTGGTCGGAGGCGGTGAGGCCGGTCT
>CARXAY010000014.1 GCA_949093475.1 uncultured Oscillospiraceae bacterium | reverse complement strand
GGAGGATGTCGAAGGGTGTGGTACAGCCAGCCGCCGAGCGAAGTCCCGCCACCGTGGTGGGAATGAGCTGGATGGAGGCGGTGTTGCACACCACGAACATACAAAGACCGTCGGAGGCCACACCGGGGGTGCGCCGGGCCATGAGCCGGGAGGCCTCCAGTCCTAATGGCGTCGCGGCGTTTCCAAGCCCCAACAGGTTTGCCGAGATGTTGGCGGAGACGGCATCCATGACCTCTTTGTCACCGGCAAAGGCCGGAAAGAGACGGCGCAGAAGCGGCCGCAGAAGCCGGGAGAGCTTATCGGCCAGACCGCACCGCCGCATGACCTCCATGACCCCCGTCCACAGACACAGCAGCCCAGCCATGGAGAGGCAAAGCTCTACCCCCTGCGCCGCACCGGAGACCGCTGCCGCGCCTACTGCTTCGCCGTTTCCGGTGAGAAGGCCGCATATCAATGAGATCACGATCATTCCAACCCAAAGCGCCGACATTGCCAAGTCTGTCCACATCCTTTCGGGATATTGATATGAAAATGGGACAAAACTTATGACAAGTAACAAAAACGCTCACGCCTTTTTGTTAAAAATCGTGGAAGGATTGTAATTGACAGTATTCGACAGGAAGGTATATAATGAAACATCTCTTTGACCGACGATGTCGCATCAGGGAAGGAGAATTTAGATGAAATCCACGGGTATTGTACGCAAGGTAGACGAGCTGGGTAGGATCGTCCTTCCTATTGAACTGCGGCGGACGCTGGACATTGCAGAGAAGGATGCGTTGGAAATCTACGTGGACGGGAACAGTGTGGTGCTGAAAAAGTATCAGCCCGCTTGCGTGTTCTGCGGTGACTCCAGAGACGTGCGTTCCTTTCACGGCAAAAACATCTGCGCCAACTGCCAGCGCGAGCTGGCCCGTTGAGCAGAGCATGAGCAAAAAAAGCGGCGCTGAGACCCTAAACGGATCTCAGCGCTGTTTTTATATGATGCCGTCGGAAAGGGTCACCCCTTGTCGGACTCCACAGCCAAGGAATAGAGAAGGTTGCGCTTGAGCCCCATGGAATCCGCCACCTGCCGCACGGCGTCCTTCAGCGAGACTCCCTCCCGGCGTAGGGCGTTGACCTGCACCAGCGCGTCGTCCGGGTCTGGAGCTTCTTCGGCAACAGACTCCGCACCGGCGACCACCAAAACAAACTCTCCCTTGGGAGTTTGGCCGGTATAGCGGGCTACCGCCTCGCCCAAGGTGGTGCGGATGACTTCTTCGTGGAGCTTGGTCAACTCGCGGCAGAGGGCCACAGGACGGTCAGGGCCGAACAGCTCGGCGAGGTCTTGGAGGGTGGTCAGAAGCTTATGGGGGGCTTCGTAAAAGATCATGGTACGCGTCTCATTTTTTAGGGAGTTCAAGTGGTCACGGCGGTTTTTCTTGTTCATGGCCAGAAAGCCCTCAAAGGAGAACCGCCCGGTGGGCAGGCCGGAGACGGAGAGTGCGGTGGTGAGGGCGCACGGGCCGGGCAGGGCAACTACCTCAACGCCGTGGTCTACACACAGCCGAACCAGCTCCTCGCCGGGATCGCTGACGGCGGGTGTACCTGCGTCGGAGACCAGAGCGCAGGTCTCGCCTTCTAACAGCCGCTTCAAAATTGCCTGCCCGCCGGCGGCGGTGTTGTGGCGGTAATAGGCTACCATTGATTTTTTGATGGAGAAATGGTTGAGGAGCTTGAGGGTGACGCGGGTATCTTCTGCAGCAATAAAATCTGCCTGCGAGAGGGTGTCCACAGCCCGCGGGGACAGGTCGGAGAGGTTGCCGATGGGGGTGGGGACAAGGTAGAGGATGCCGGGCATAGGCGCACCGCCTTTCGTTGACTAAGTTTCTGGCTATTATAACATACTTGTGGCTTGCAAGCAATGTTTCGACGTGGTATAATAACCATTAACATTTCGATTTCTGGAGAAAGGATGAGGAATCATGCTGAAACTCTTGCAGCGTCTGGAGGAGGACTGCACCCTCACCGACGCTCAGCTGGCGGCGCTGGTGGACTGCAGCGAGGCGGAAGTGGCCAAGGCACGCAAGGAACTGGAGGATCAACGGATCATTTTGGGGTATAAGGCCATCATTGACTGGGATCGCACCCAGCGGGAAGCGGTGACTGCTCTGATCGAGGTGAAGGTCACCCCTCAGCGAGGGGAGGGCTTTGACCGCATCGCCCAGCGGATCTATCAATATGACGAGGTAGAGAGCGTGTACCTGATGTCCGGGGCGTTTGACCTGACAGTCATTATTTCCGGGCGCACCCTTCGTGAGGTGGCTCAGTTCGTAGGGGAGAAGCTGGCCCCCATCGAAGACGTGACCGGGACGGCGACCCACTTCATTTTGAAAAAGTACAAGGAAAAACACCTGATTTTCCCTACGCAGGAGGTTCAGGAGGAAAGGTTTGTGTTTGAATGATGGACTACAGCAAGATCATGTGCCGCCGGGTTCAGGAGATCCACCCTTCCGGCATCCGGAAATATTTCGATCTGCTTCAGGGAATGGAGGACGGCATCTCTTTGGGGATCGGCGAGCCGGACTTTCCCACGCCGTGGCACATTCGTGACGCGGGCATCTACTCTCTGGAGAGGGGATTCACCAAATACACGCCCAACGCGGGGCTTTCCGACTTGCGCGCCGCCATCTCCCGGTACTTAAAGCGGCGGTTCGATCTGGAATATGCGCCGACGGGTGAGATATTAGTGACGGTAGGCGGCAGCGAGGCCTTGGATCTTGCCTTCCGCTGTCTGATAGAGCCGGGAGATGAGGTCATTGTCCCTGCGCCGTCCTTTGTGTGCTATGGCCCGTTGGTGGCCATGATGCACGGCGTACCCGTGATGGTAGAGACAAAAGCTGAGGACGAATTCCGCCTCACCGCACAGCAGCTCAGAGATGCCATCACCCCCAAGACTCGGGCGGTGGTGCTTCCGTTCCCCAACAACCCCACCGGCGGCATCATGCGCCGGGAGGATCTGGAGGCGCTGGCCGATGTCCTGAGGGGTACTGACATTATGGTCATTTCGGATGAGATCTACGCGGAACTGACCTATGGCGGACACCATGTCTCCATGGCGAACCTGCCTGATATGAAGGAGCGTACCATCGTCATCAACGGCTTTTCCAAAGCCTATTCCATGACGGGATGGCGGTTGGGCTACGTCTGCGGGCCGAAGCCGATCGTGTCCGCCATGACCAAGCTCCATCAGTACGGGATCATGTCCGCCCCCACCACCAGCCAGTATGCTGCCATTGAGGCGCTGAACGAAGGCGACCGGGATATCGAAGCCATGCGGGAGGAATACGACGGCCGCCGCCGTTTTCTGGTGGATGGTTTCCGTAAGCTGGGACTGAGCTGCTTTGAGCCGCGGGGCGCGTTCTATACCTTCCCGTGTATCAAGTCCACTGGGCTGACCAGCGAGGAATTCTGTGACCGCTTCTTGGCCGCCGAGCGGGTGGCGGTGATCCCCGGCTCGGCCTTTGGCCCGGGAGGAGAGGGATACGTCCGCGCGTGCTATGCCGCCTCCATGAAGGATCTGGCCACAGCGCTGGAACGGCTGGAGCGGTTTTTGCGTACACTGCAGAAGTGAGAGAGGGGAGATCGCGGGATGAATATCGTCTGTCTTGATATGGAGGGCGTGCTGACGCCAGAGATCTGGGTGGAGTTTGCCCGGGAGAGCGGCATCTCGGAACTGAATCGCACCACACGGGACGAACCGGACTACGACAAGCTGATGGCTTGGCGCATCGGAGTGCTGAAGGAACACGGCATGGGTATCAAGGAGATCCAAGCCGTCATCGCCAGAATCGATCCGCTGCCGGGGGCGAAGAAGTTTTTGGACGCGCTGCGGAAAGAGACACAAGTCATCATCGTCAGCGATACCTTTGAGGAGTTTGCCCAGCCCTTGATGGAGAAGCTGGGATGGCCGTGCATTTTCTGCAACAATCTGGTCATTACCCCGGAGGGGGAGATCACCGGACACAAGATGCGTTGCGCCGAGACCAAGCTGACCACGGTCAAGGCCCTTCAGAAGATGGGCTTCGACACCATTGCGGCAGGAGACAGCTACAATGATCTGGGCATGATCCAAGCCAGCAAAGCGGGCTTTTTGTTCCGCTCTACCGAGGAGATCAAAGCGGCACACCCGGATATTCCGGCGCTGGAAGAGTATTCGGAACTGCTGACCGCCATTGAGGGGGCGCTGTGAGCGCACCGGAAGGTCGGGAGCTGGCCTATGCCAAGATCAATCTTTCGCTGGACGTGCTGGGCAAGCGGGAGGACGGCTATCACGAGCTTGCCATGGTGATGGCCACGGTAGATCTGGCGGACACATTGACCTTTCGCCACGAGGGCGAAGGGCTGCGGGTGGAAAGTCAGGTGAGCTTTCTTCCTACAGACCGCACCAATCTGGCGGCGGCAGCGGCCATTGCCTTTCAAAAGGCCACCGGGCACACCATTGAGCCGCTTATGATCCAGATGGACAAGCATATCCCCGTCTGTGCCGGGACGGCCGGCGGAAGCTCGGATGCGGCGGCTGTGCTACGTTACCTGAACCGCTTCACGGGAGCGGAACTCTCCCTGCAAGAGCTTCAGACCATCGGCGAACGGGTAGGCTCCGATGTGCCTTACTGCATCATGGGAGGCACGGCTTTGGCGGAGGGCAGGGGAGAACGGCTGACGGCCTTGCCGCCATTGCCCCAGTGTACTGCGGTGCTTTGCAAGCCCAATTTCTCCGTTTCCACTCCGGCGCTGTTTGCACAGATCGACCGCTGCAAGATCCGCCGGCGACCGGACACCAATGGGATCGTGGCGGCGCTGCAGGCCCAAGACCTGCAAGGGGTGGCCCGGCGGCTCTACAATGTGTTCGAGGATGTCCTTCTGGATCGCCAGAAGCGAACGGTGGAGAGCATCAAGAATACATTGGTGAACCAAGGGGCGCTGGGCGCGGCTATGACGGGTACAGGGCCGACGGTGTTCGGACTGTTCCACGACGAGACTGCTGCCGAGGCCGCATATCGGGAACTGGCGGAATACTATCCAAACACATTTTTGTGCCATACGGTATAAAAGAAACCATCTTCGGTTAGAATCCGAGCAAATCGGATGAAACGGAGATGGTTTCTTTGCATCGTAAGTTAAGACGCTGGGAGAGTGCGCTTCTAATTGGGCTGGCCTGCGCCATGCTCTGGGCCTCCGCCCTTGGCGCGGAACAGGATGCGCTGGCGGACAAGGTGGTGCGCCTTCATGTGGTAGCCAATTCGGACAGCGGGGCGGATCAAACCCTCAAGCTTCAGGTGCGCGACGCCATTTTGGCGGATGCGGCGTCCGAACTGGAGGGGTTGAGCAGAGAAGAGGCGCTGGAGCAGTTGGCGCAGAATCTCCCACGCCTTGGCGAGATCGCCGCCCAGACGATAGGGGAGCAGGGGTACGATTATCCGGTGACGGTCAGCCTGAAGGAGGAGCGGTTTCCCACCAAGCGGTATGACGACTTTGCTCTGCCTGCTGGAGAATACATGGCTCTGCGGGTGCAGATCGGCAGCGGTGGAGGACATAACTGGTGGTGCGTGGTGTTCCCACCGCTGTGCATGGGAAGCGTGGAGGAAACGGCGGAACTGGACGACCGAGACCGCGCCCTTATCACCGGAGAGACCGAAGGTTACGTGGTAAAATTTAGAGCGATAGAACTATGGGAGGAATTTAAGGCGCGGTTTGCATAATTCAGCGTCCCGTTGCGGCGAAAAGGCTTGTGCCAGAACGGGTTACGGGTTTTCAAAATATTGAGATTAGATAATCTGCACAAAAATTTACCCCTTCTATTGGCGACTATTGAAATATTGCACAAAAGTGGTATAATGGGCCTATCTATGAGACTGGTTCAGTCTCAAGGGTTTGGGGTGTGACCTCCAAACCCAAGACCATTACTCACAGGAGGGAACACAGTATGAAAAGAAGTGGAAATCGGCTGTTAGCAATGCTCCTTTGTGTGGCAATGATGCTGACGCTTCTTCCCCTGACGGCATTTGCCCGTTGGGACGAGGAGATGCCCGAAATCCCCACAGAGGTGGAGAGCGAGGCTGTTATGAAGGCCGAGCTTCCGGCAGACGCGCCGGAGGACGACGGCCAAGCCGATCTGTCGGCAGAGGTTTATCCTGACGCCATTCAGGAAATAGCGGACTGGACGCAACATAGTGTTACCGTTAAGGGTACAGACAGCTATTGCCGGATGCCGAATACGACAGGCAATACAAGCGGCCATCTGGAGCTTGGCGCCAGTTCCTCCAACGGTAAGGATGGTGGTAGTGATAATAGCGGGTGGCCAGCGGTATTTACCAGCGCAACGCTGAACAATGCTTTGACCACTAATTCGGATGGAAAGTATACCGTTGATTTCAAAGTAAAATTCCAAACGGTAGACATGTTTGGTGTGTTTATCAATTACACCGACCCCTCTAAAGGCTTTTTCATCGGCTACAACAATAGCCAGTGGTATAACCAACGATATGGAGTAGCTGGTACAAACTGGCAAAACCATGAACAGACTACCTTGGTAGAGAACACTGTCTATAAAGTAGAACTTTCTTGGGATGCCACTGCACATACTGCGTCCTTCAAGGTTCAGACTGAAGATGGACAGACAGTTATGACGAATATCACAAATGATTCTTACGCTGATCTTATTGCAGTAGATGGGATTGAAACAGTCAATAATTTTGCCCTGACGCTGGGCAAGTGGAGCAATCCTGCTCAGGCTGAGATCTGGGATATGCACTATTCCGGACAGACGCCGCTAACTACTTATACTGTGTCCGGCGAAGTGAAGGATAGCGATAACGCGCCCTTGGCGGGTGTGACCGTCACGGCGACGCCGGGTGACTACACTACCACGACCGAAAGGAATTTGGGCGAGTACGGTCTGGAGTTGCCCAACGGTACATATACCCTCACCTTTTCCAAGGATGGGTATACCACGGAGACCAAGAACGTGACAGTGAGTAACGACCCTGTGCCTAACCAGAATGTGACCATGCAGGTGACCCATACGGTTCAGATCCCCATGGACGGGGTGGACAATGGGGACTGGCGCCAAGTGGCCAATACGGTGCAGCCCGGAGCGATCCAAGCCGTCGGAGTTGTGGACAGCAAGCTGGTGCTGACCTCCGGCAACACCAACGGACATAAGATCCGTAACACGGATGTTCAAACCGCTTTATTTACCAGCGATAAGATGAACGGTGAGTTGGCGGCTTCTACAGACAACACAAAGACCCTTTCCTTTACCCTCGTGCCGGAGACGGAATACAGCTCCTCCGATGACAGACTGCCGGGTTATCTGGCTTTCGGTGTGGTTATCAATTCCAATGAGGGTAACTCCGGTACTTTTATTGGCTATTCGGACGTTGCGGGAGATAGATGGCTGTTCCAGAATTACGGCGGAAACGGAAGCTATAAAGCTGCTGCGCCATTAGCTACTCCAGTGGCCGGACAGCCGCTGAATTTCGAATTTACTTGGACGAATGATACGCTGACGATGAAGCTCAACGGAGAAGCAGTGGACTTGGGGGATGTTGGAACGATTTCCACTATGACCAAGACCAACAAGATTGCCTTCTGCGCCGGTGGCAGCCACTATGAAAACGAAAACGGTTCTCTGCAGACCGAGCGGCGTACCAAGCTGACGATTTCCAACCTGCATTATTCCGGGCAGGAGAAGGTCACGGCCCATACAGTGGCCGGAACGGTGACCGATCAGGCTGACGCGCCGTTGGGGAACGTTACGGTGTCCGCCGAGAACGGCAGATACACCGATACCGCCGATGCCAACGGCAAATATGCCTTGATTCTGCCTGAGGCTGCGACGGCCTATACAGTGAAGGCCGAACTGGATGGTTATACCACCGAGGAGAAGTCGGTTACAGTGAACGCCAGTTCTGATGATGACGCGCTGGTGGCTACGAACTTCCAGCTGACCCGTTTGCCCACCATCAGTGGCAAGGTAGTGGATGAGAAGGGCAAAGGCGTTCTGGCCACGGTGAGCAGTGACAAGCGGCCGGAAGGTAAAGTTGCAGTCTGTGACCGGGAGGGCAATTTCACGATCATTGGCGCAGTGGCTGGAGAGCATACACTGACCATCGAAGCCGAGGGCTACGAGAAAACGACCGTGAAGGTGAACGTGTCCGACACGAATGTTACCCTTCCGAAGGATGTCGTTCTGAAGGAACGGGAGATCCCCGGCTATGCGCTGGAGACCGACGAAATGACCGTGTGGGTGGCCGAGGCCTTCCCGCAGGCGGTCAAGTATACCATGAAGAACCTGAAGGACGCGGATGGACAGCCCATGGTCATGCTGGGCCAGACTGCTGAGCTGGACACCATCAAGATCAACAATGTGGAAATCAAGCCCACTGTGACCAGCGTGAAGAACTCGGACAAGAAGGTCACTTACACTATGGTGGTCGATGAGACCAACAACAATGGCAGCGGCGTCACCGCCACCATTACCGCCGAGCTGCGGGTGGGGTTGGATGACGTGAACGATAAGACCAGCGCGTCCGCAGCCCGTACGTTGGGCTTCTACATCACCAAAGTTGTGTATCCCAAGAATGATCGTGTGGATCATCCGGTGGACACCATTGAGATCCCCAACCACAGTCTGGTCTCTGTTCGCTCTACCCAAGAGGGAGCGAAGGTGAAGGGCGCCAAGCTGGCGAGTAATACTATCGCGAGCGGCGATATAGAATATCCCGCCGCAGGTAATATCAACTCTGCTATCGGTAAGTATAGTGAGGACTTTTTCGCCGCTTTTGTTTCCAACAATGAGCTGTCCGCTGGTCTGGCAAGTAACTCTGCCTATGGTACGGGTACAGCGGGCAGCGGAACGTATCCCGTCCGCGTTCAGTTTGAGGCAAAGGACGGCAACAACACCACATCTATTGGATTGGGCAGCACGTTGTGGTACTACGATCATGACATTACCCGGGATGAAGCGGGCGGCGACCAGAAATTGACGTTGGAGCAGCTTCCGAAAGAGAAGCGGATCATTGCTCCGTTGGAGACCCCCTTTGCCAAGGTGGTCATTGCCGGGGACGAGAACGAGAACGGCACGGTGGATTGGCAGGACGGCGCCATTGCCTACCGGGAGACCGTGATGCACATTCCGGCCGGGGGCGAAGGGGTCGCCGATGCGGTGAACCTCCGTATCTCCATGAACTTTGGTTCTATGGCCGCCAACCCCTTCCTCATCGCTCTGGACAATGTGAAGCGGGTGGCTACCCACACAGACGGGCTGGGTCAGTTCGTCCTTCTCAAGGGATACGCCGGCGAGGGTCACGACTCCAACCATCCCCAGTATGAAAACATCGGCGTCCGCATGGGCGGGCCGGAGGATATGTTGACCCTGATGGAGGAGGGCGAGAAGCTGGGTGCTGTATTCGGTATTCATACCAATGCTTCTGAGTTCTACGCCGAGGCCATTGACGACGAGAATCAGGTTCGCCGGAACACGGACGGCAGTATGCACTACGGCTGGAACTGGTTGGATCAGGGCATTGCCATCAATGGCGTGTACGACTATGCCAGCGGTCTCCAGCTTCAGCGCTGGAACAAGCTCTACAACATTGTGAAGGGACATCCCTTTGTGGTGTATGTGGACGTTTGGGGCAATTGCACCTCCGGTACAGAAAACGATTTTATGACCCGCGCCCTGTCCCAGAACATCGTAGGCAACGGCCACGACGGCTGGCGGATCGCCCATGAGTGGTCTTACGGCAACCCCTATGAGTCTACCTTCCAGCACTGGGTCACCGACTATACCTACGGCAACTACTCCGATAAGGGCAAGCTCAACAGCAACGTCATGCGCTTCCTTCTTAACCAATATAAGGACTCCTTCACGCCCGACTTTGCTACCTTCGGCGGCGCGGCCAACGCCCCGTTGTTGGGCGGCCCGGCCATGCAGGGCTTCGAGGGCTGGCAGGGTGACGGCGAATATGACCTCTCCATCTACAACACATTCAATCAGATGGTGTACACCAAGTTCCTCCAGCACTATGACATTATGGAGTGGAGCAACGCCCAGCAGCCTACGCTGATGTGGTGGTGGGTCGGCGCCAATAGCTCTCGTAAGACCGCGAGTGGAGATAACCAAAGGCAAGTCGAGAACGAGGATGGCACCATCACGCTGCAGGACTATGATGCACAGCACAATCGTTGGAACAACTACGGCGGCACGACCTACTGGACGCCGGAGAACCAGATCAAGCTGGCCGGCGATGGGGACAAGATCGAAGTCACCCGCGGCTTGGACACTACCCCTAATGCCCACTATGATTGCGAGGACGGTACTGACTCCGAGATCGCCTATCGCTCCCGTGTGGTTACCCTGAATGGCAAGAAGATCGTGGAGGGCGCTCCCGCCTCTGCAGGGGAGGATACCCGCTTCCCGGCCGATAAGGCCACCCTCAAGTACCTCATCCCGTGGTATTGGGACGCCAAGGGCGTCCGCGTGACCAACGTGGACGACGAGAAGCTCTACCATTGGAATGCCAAGGGCGGCACAAGCACATGGGAGCTTCAGGACAACTGGAAAGATGTGGCTAACGTCATGGTCTATGAGCTTTCCGACCAAGGCCGTGGCACTGGCGTGAGCGTACCTGTCGTTGACGGCACAGTCACATTGACCGCCAAGGCCAACACCGCATATGTTGTCACCCGCGGTGCGACAAAGGCTGCCGCACCCAAGATCACTTATGGCACTGGCCTGCATCTGCAAGATCCGTCCTTTAATATTGACACACCCAAGGGCCCTTGGACGATCTCGGGCACTGGCACTGCCGTCCACACCACCAACAGTGACGGCATCGGCGTGATGAAGATGATGGGCGAGGTTTCCGTAAGCCAGCAGATGACCGATTTGAAGAGCGGGAAAACCTATGTCAGCTATGTGGCGGTGGACAACCGTTCTGATGCCAAGGCTACCATGACCATTACGGACAATACGGGCAAGGTAGTAGCTACCAATTATACTCAGCGTTCCATCGCCCGGAACTACATCAGCTCCTACTATCTCCATAACAATCACGGCATGGAGGCCGGGAGCAGCTACTTCCAGAATATGTACGTCTACTTTACGCCGCAGGCGGGCAAGACCTACACCATGACCCTCTCCCGCGAGGACGGCGATGGTAACGTCTATTTTGATGACCTGCGCACGGTAGAGTATAGAGGGACGACCAGCCCGGTGAAGTATGACGCGACCACCGGCGCCGCGATCTCTCTGAAGCAGGATTTTGAAAATGTGCCTCAGGGTTACTGGCCCTTCGTGGTTGGCCCTGTGGAGAATGTGGCAGATAACCGAAGCCACCTCTCCGAACTGAACGCCCCCTTTACGCAAGCGGGCTGGGACGTGAAGAAGATGGACGACGTCATCGATGGTAAGTGGTCGGTGAAGGTCAACGGCTTGGTAGGCCGCAATAATTTGGTGTATCAGACCATTCCTCAGAACTTCCGCTTCGAGCCGGATCAGGCATATACGGTCAGCTTTGATTATGAGTTGGGCAGTGAAGGCGCATATGAGGCAGTTGTGGGTGACGGCGCATACTCCAGCTATGCCTCGCTGACCGCCCACGCTCTGGAGCAGACCCTGAACACGACAGTTCCCGGCAACAGCGGCATTGCCGGCAATACCACCGCTAAGGCCAAAGTAGGTCATATTGAGTTTACTGTGGTGGGCAGCAAGTCGGGTCAAACATGGGTTGGCATTTACTCTAAGGGTGGCTCTAACGATCAGGGCACCAGTGGTTCTGCAGCAGATTTTGGCGGCTATCGTGACTTTGTTCTGGACAATTTGGTCATTGAACCGTGCAGTGCCGACAAGAGCGCGCTGGCTGTACTGATTCAAGACGCCACTGCGATTGTCGCTGCGCCGGACAACTACACGGCCAAGACCGGGACGGACGAGGACGCTATAACTGCGCTGAACACCGCGATCCAAAATGGTCAGACCGTGCTTGAGAATGCAAGCGCCACCAGCAAGCAGGTCAGCGACGCAAAAGCTGCTCTGGAGGCGGCGTTGGATAATCTGGTCAAGGTCAATGTTGTGCTGTCCGGTACGGTCACTGGCGTCAATAATGCACCTGTGGCGGGAGCGACAGTTACGCTGGAGGACAGCGATTACCGCCCGGTGGGCTTGACTGCCATTACCGACGAAAACGGTGAATTTACATTTACCAGCAACGAGAAAGTGAGCCTGTCCGTTGCTACTTATAAACTGAAGGTTCAGGCCACCGGATATCTGGTGAAGAGCTTTGACGTGACTGCCATTACCAAGGCAAACCCGGAGAGTGAGACGGCCTGCGCCATAGAGGCCGAGATGCCCGGTGCCTATGTGAATGACTTCAACGATGGCATTATATCCATGATGGGTGCTTTGACTGATGAGGGTGCTATTCCGACGTTTGATAAAATAGAATATAATGGCAGTGGAGCGGTCAAGGTGACCATGAACAGCGATGAGCGTGGTGTGAGCAATGCGGTGGTGAAGGCGGACGCGGCCAAAATCACAAACGGTACGATTTCCTTTGACCTCACGGGTCTCACCAACACAACTCGGTTGGGAGTTACCCTTCGTGGAGTCAGTCCCACCAAGCGCATTTATATGGGACAAGGGAACAAAGTTAAGAACTGGTTCTGGGAATATTGGAACAATAGCACTGAAAGTGTTTATCCCGTAGAAAGCACTAAGCCCATCGGCCTCTATCCGGGTGAGACCCGGCGGGTGCGCGTGGAGTTGGACGATCAGCGTATTCAACTCTTCATTGATGGCATTAGCGTCTATGATGAAACAATGACTTCAGCGCCCACCGAGCCGGGCTATATTGGTATCAATGTCCAGAATGGTAGTGGCACAAGTTACATTATAGACAACTTCCGGGTGGTGTCCCGTGACGCTTCTGCTGGGAATAAGTACACCATTGGTGG
This sequence comes from uncultured Oscillospiraceae bacterium, assembly GCA_949093475.1. GTDB lineage: Bacteria > Bacillota > Clostridia > Oscillospirales > Oscillospiraceae > MGBC124762. The sequence continues at coordinate 940 of CARXAY010000014.1, read as the reverse complement.
CACAGTCACCACGAGCGGCGCACCGTTGGCCGGCGTTGCTGTTGCGGTGTATGACTCCACTGGCGAGACGCTGATCACCAGCACCACTACCAACGCCGCCGGTGCGTATGTGACACAGGCTGTTGACGCAGGTAGCTACACCATCAAAGTGTCCGCTCTGGACTATGGTACGAAGCAGGAGTCCGTCACTGTCGAGACAGCGAACGTCACAGATGAGGATTTCACGTTAGAGGTAGACAAGGCTCGACTCCAGAACCTTTATGATACCAACAAAGACATCACCAATGACGATCAGACCTACACGGCTGAGAGCTTTGCTGCCTTTGCGGCGGCGCGAACCAAGGCCGAGGAGACGCTTGCCAAGACCACTGTCACGGCTGCACAGATCGCCGCTGATTATGAGGCGCTGAAAGCCGCGGTGGAGGGACTGGTAGGAAAGCCCACCGACTTCTCCGCCCTGCGTGACCTCGTCAACGAAAAGGCAAAGGAAGAGAAAACCGGCTACACTGCGGCATCATGGACAGAGTTCCAGAACAAGCTGGCGGCAGCTCAGACCGTGCTTGCCAACGGCAACGCCACGCAGGATGAGGTCAACGCCGCCAAGGAAGCCCTTCAGACCGCATTTGACGGGCTGGAGACGATCGACGGGTTGGACGCCCTGCGCGACGCTTATGACGCTGCTAAGGATGTAACAAATGAGAACTACACGGATGAGAGCTGGACAGCCTTTGAGGATGCGCGAACGAATGCGCTTGCCACCCTTAATAACGCAGATGTGCAAATGCCCACTGCGGACGAGATCAATGCAGAGGCTAAGGCACTGACTGATGCTCAGGCTGCTCTGGCAAAGAAGCCTTCTCAGCCTTCTGGTGGCGGTGGTACTTCCACACCTTCTGAGGCCACCGAGACCGAGACCCGTGACGACGGCACAAAGGTGACC
>CARXAY010000013.1 GCA_949093475.1 uncultured Oscillospiraceae bacterium | reverse complement strand
CGGTAGTCGTACCGCTGTTATCAGGGGCCTTGGACTCCTGGGCAGTCCCGCCGCCGCAGCCGGAGAGCAGGCCCACGGTCATGACAGTGGCCATGGCAAGAGCAAATACACATTTCTTCATTTCATTCAACCTCCTTTAAGGTTGTTGACAATTATAGCGGCCACAGGGGAAATTGTCAACCTCAATTCCGACAAAACAAGAGGCTTAAAGGAGGGGCTTTTTCGGTAAATATGACTAAGCTATGAACCCGCCGTTGACCCCAAGCACCTGCCCGGTAATGAATTTTGCCCCATCGGACGTCAGGAAGGCCACCGCCTCCGCCACCTCCTGCGGCGTGCCGATCCGTCCCAGCGGGGTGTCCTCCGCGAGGGAAACAAAGTCTTGCGGCTCTAAGGTTTCATTCATCTTGCTCTCGATCACGCCGGGGGAGACGCAGTTCACCCGAACTCCCGAAGGGCCGACCTCCTTGGCCAAGGCTTTGGTCAATCCGATGACTCCGGCCTTGGCGGCGGAGTACGCCGCCTCGCAGGAGGCGCCCACCTCCCCCCACATGGAGGAAATCGTAACGATTTGGCCGCTTTTTCTGGAAATCATACCCGGAAGGACGGCCCGACAGCAATAGAACACCCCGTCCAGATCCACCGCGGTCACCCTGTTCCACTCCTCCGGGGTCATGTCCTGCAAAAGTCCCCGCCAAGCCACCCCGGCGTTGCATACCAAAATGTCAAGTTGACAAAATTTCTCCAACACATTGTCAACCGCTTTTTGGGCGCTCTCCGGGTCGGTCACGTCGCAGTACACCGCCGCGCCCCCCAACTCTTGGGCGAGGGCGCGGGCAGATGCCTCGCTGCTGCGGTAGCCCACGGCGACCCTCACGCCGTCCCGGGCCAGACGGCGGCACACCGCCGCGCCGATCGCCCCCGCTCCGCCGGTGACAAAAGCAGTTTTCATGGCGTTGTCCTCCTCTCTGTTCAAGCCCCCGAGGCGGCGTCGATGGCGGCCAGCTCGGCGGGGGTAAAGGACGTGTTTTTCAGGGCTTTGATGTTGTCAAGGATCTGGCTGGGCTTGGACGCGCCGATGAGTACGCTGGTAACCACACCGTCCTTCAGCACCCAAGCCAGCGCCATCTCCGCCAACGTCTGCCCCCGGCCGGCGGCAATGGCGTTGAGGGCGGCGATCTGCTCCAGCCGCTGGGGGGTGAGGGCGGAATCCTTCAAAAAGCGGCCGTCGGTGCGTACCCGGCTGTCGGCGGGAATGCCGTGGAGGTAGCGGTCGGTCAAGAGCCCCTGCGCCAACGGGCTGAAGGCGATGATCCCCTTGCCCAGACGGGCAGCCGTCTCCTTCAGGCCGTTTTCCTCAATGGTGCGGTCAAAGATGGAATAGCGGTTTTGGTTGATGACAAAGGGGCAGCGCAGGTCGGACAGGATCGCCGCCGCCCGTTCCAGCGTCGGGCCGTTGTAGTTGGACAGTCCCGCGTAAAGCGCCTTGCCGCTTTGGACGGCCTGCGCCAGAGCGGACATGGTCTCCTCCAGCGGGGTCTCCGCGTCCATGCGGTGGTGATAAAAGATGTCCACATAGGGCAGGCCCAGCCGGGACAGGCTCTGATCCAAGCTGGCCAGCAGAGACTTGCGGCTGCCCCAGTTGCCGTACGGCCCGGGCCACATCTCGTAGCCCGCCTTGGTGCTGACGATCAGCTCGTCCCGGTAAGAGGCCAGCTCCTCCCGGAGGATGCGGCCCAGATTCCGTTCCGCCGCACCGGGGGCAGGGCCATAGTTGTTGGCCAGATCGAAATGGGTGATGCCGTGGTCAAAGGCGGTAAAGCACAGGGACTTCATCACCTCGTAGTCGGCGTTGTCCCCAAAATTGTGCCAAAAGCCCAAAGAGACGGCGGACAGCTTCAGCCCGCTCTCCCCGCAGCGGACATAGGGCATCGCGTCATAGCGTTTTTCGTCGGCGTGATACATGGTGCAAACCTCCCCCACACGTTTTTCCGCATTATATCATAGGCAGCGGGAAAAGAAAACCCTCCGCTTTCGCGGAGGGTTTCAAACCTAAATTATATGCCCGTGCCCTTTGGCTCCTTTTGAAAGGAGCTGTCAGCCGCAGGCTGACTGAGGATTGCTCTTTTTCCGCAATCCCCCGTCAGACGCTTCGCGTCCGACACCCCCTTTCCAAAGGGGGCTTTAGGCGGCGCGTCTACCCTCGCGCTTCGGTTTTTAATACATCCCGCCCATACTGCCATGCTTCGCGGTTTATAGGCAGGTTTTAAAATGTGGGGCGGATTTTATCCAAAACATATAAAATCTATAACTTTTCCGTCTTCTTTATTTTCGCGGCGAGCGGGCGGCGTCCATAACTCTACGCAAATCTCCGCTTCCCAACCCCTAAAGTGTGTAAATTTCGTGTAAGCAGGGGAGGGACGAAACCCTTACCGCTTAAAGGCTGGCCACCGCTTTATCGAAAGCCTTTTCCACGGCATCGTAGTCCACATGACTGTACACGTCCAGGGTGACGCTGGCGCTGGAGTGGCCCATGAGGTACTGAAGGCTTTTCACATCGATCCCAGTCTGCTGGAGGTTGGTGCAGAAGGTATGGCGCAGCACATGGGGCGTGACGCTGGGGAGTGTGCGCCCATGCTTGGCGATGTACTTCTTCTGCATCCCCCTCATGTAATTTTCCATGTGCATCGCCACCTTGGGCTGTCCAGCCTTGTCCAGAAACAGAAACCCGGCGTAGCCATCCACGAAACGCTCCACGGCGGTGCGCCGCCCACAGAGGACCCGGAGGAAGGCCGCATACACCTCCTCACTCATGGGGATGGTCCGCATCCCGCTTTTGGTCTTCGGTTCGGTGATGAAATAGGGCCTCTCCGCCGTCCGGCAAAGCTGTTTTGTGATGCGGATCTGCCGCCGCTCCATGTCAACATCTGCCTTGGTAAGCCCGTATAGCTCGCTCACCCGGAGGCCGGTGCCCAGCAGGATCACGATGTCATCGTAGTAGTTGCCTCGGCCCTCGCTCTGGATGAAGCGTAGGTATTTCTCCTGCTGTGGCTTGGTGAGGGCGGGACGGACGTAGGCATCGTTGGGGATGATCTCCGCCAGCTTGAACTTGAAGGGGTTTTTGCGGATGGCATCGTCCTCCACCGCCATGGCAAAGGCCGGACGGATGACGTTCTGCACCACCTCGATGGTGTGCTGCTTCAGTCCCCGGTCGTGGAGCGCTACAAACCACGTCTTGGCGTCGGACGCTTTCACCGCCCGGATCTGCCGCGCCCCAAAGGGGTCGTTCTCGATGATCTTGACTGCTGTGCCATAGGCTCGCTTGGAGTTCTGGCTCAGCCCGCGTTTGGTATTGATGTATCGGCTCACGAGTTCCGCTACCGTGATCTCGCTGGCGGCGTAGTCTATGCCGTCCCGGAGGTCGTATTGGATCACATCCTCCTTCACCCGCAGCTCCTCCAGCGTGGGGGAGTACACATAGCGCACCGTCCCTTTGATGTCGGTATACCTGTACTGATAGGTCAGGTTGGGGCGCTGGCTCTCCCCGGTCCGCAGAATTCGTCCCTTATTGTCCTTGCGTTTTTCTGACAAACCACAACCTCCTTTGGTCAGAAATCCGCTTGACCTTTTGGCATTATCATGATACCACGGCTCAAGCTCTCCGTCTACTAAATTGAATACATTCTCGTCAAATACTCTTCCATCGCTTTTCTCTTTATGAGCCGCTTATTTCCTACCCAAAGGACAAACTTGCAGTTGTCCCCGTCTGTCAGTTCCCGCAGCTTGTTGACGCCGATGCCGTAGTAGCTGGCGGCCTCGTTCAACGTCAGGTTGACTTTCTCCCAAATAGGCACCGCATTCTTGCCGCTGCCGTTTCGTTCCTTTTCTATCTCTCATGACCTCGCTTCGTAATCTTAGTATGAGCCCGCCCGGCACCAGGACACCCAGCCCGAGCGGGCCGGTTTTATTACCTTTGTCCAAAAAGCCCCAACACTCGCACTTCGTCCGGATGATGCCCCCGATAGGCGACCTTTGGGTTAATGAACATCTGATACGTCCCGGAATCCCGCATGCCATTTCCTAAGACGAAGTTAGCGGCGCACTCCGGCTTTTCCATTTTGTCGGTGGAAAACTCCAGCCTTTTCAGGTTCTGGATCAGACGAGCGGAATTTGACTTGTCGTAACCGACCAGATCACACAGCTCACCCACGGTCATTAGCTCGATGTTGTCCGGCTCGGTCTCCTGGGGGTTTTTGCAGATGATATTATACTCGACGTTAGCAAAGGGCAAACACTGGAACAGGTAACCCAGTTGCTTCCGTGTGCGGGGCGTAGCCCGCTTGTATAAGTCACGAACAGAATCGGTCAGCACTTTGGTGATATACCGATTCTCCTTAGAAAAGCGCTTGACCTTATTGCCCAGAGGTCCCTTGAAAAAGACCTTTCGGTCCATATGGACCACGCCGTCTTTTTCGCGAAGGATGTTGTTGTCCTCCGCCATGCACTTCCAAAACCGGCCTGCGGTTTGCCGGGACATCCCCAGCAGCTCCGGGAGTTTGGCCTTTTTGACTGGAGCGCCATGACTCGTCAGCATCCCATCTGCCTCGTAAGAAGCGTATGTACCCAACAAAAATAGAGCCGCCAGATATTCCTCCGGCACGATCTCCGTCAGGGCCGCCGCCGCTTCAAAGACGAACCAGACAAAATTCTCTTGATGAGGGTCGCGCCATTGCTTCTTCTCTTTTCGCTTTTCAATAGCCTTCAGTTGCGCCGGGGTAAGTATCTTGTAATTTTTATTCCGATCCTCACCATAAACCGGCAACGGCTCACTAATTTCACCTGTGCGGTAATTCTCTAAAAACAGCCAGTATCTCAAATCCTCATCATAATCGGACATCAGCCCTTTGTCGTTCTTGTACGTTCTCAAGCTATCAAATTTCCTCCTAATTATCTGATTGACCTTCTCTCCGGGCAAATTCGTTTGGGCCGGCATTCGTCTTTGACGGACACGGAAATGGGGTCGGTTTTCTCCGCAGGTGTTGCCACACAAGCTCTCGCCCATTTCCGCTCCTATCGTCATTGACGGACAGCGCCAAATCTCTTATAGGCACTGTGCCCCAACGAATAGCCCTATCACTATCTCATCTTCGTCTTCTTATCATCTTACACGGCCGCCAGGCCGCGCGGTCAATCAGCAAATATGGAGGTCCCCTTGTCCTCTGATATTCGCTCTCTACCAATCGATTATCTTTGATTTCCGAGGCTCCCATACAAGCTCAAATCATCACTCCTAAATTTTCCTTTCAGTGTCGCTCTTTGCCTCATGGTAGCCTCGTCAGTACTCGTGCAAACGAACCATCTACACCCTCCTTTATCAAGTCTCACAGGAAAGCAAAACAGCGCCGCGATGCGACACCGAGGGCGTCCATCACAACGCTGTGTAGGCATGATCCTCCACGGCAGCAGGTTGGCACGGGCACCCCCTTTCCTTTCCTCACCTAGATATAGTACACCACTGCTCCGGATTTTGCAATGGGGCAGATGTAACATTTTTGTTAACAATTTTTTGTTTCTTGGCTCTAATCGTGTCTTATTCTCTTCAATTTGTTCCTATTTTCCGAACGGGGTAAAGTCGATTTTGCTTGTGGGTACTCCATGTCCCCCATGGGATTCCGAAGAATACTTTGCCAAAATAAAGTTCGAAAAATTGTTCGGGATTTTACCTGATTGCAAGGAGTACAGGGGAAGGGCAGGTCATTAAAAACGCAAAAAGCGCCTGCTTATTCCCCGGTTTCCCTTGTGCCACAGGCGGTTCCCCGAAGCGTTCAAAAATTCAGCCCATCCACCGCCATTTTCTAGTCCCCGGCGGTGGGGTCAACTACACGCCGATCCGCATCGAGGGGTACCTTTACACTTCCGGGCGCGGCGGCGCCCCGCGGCGGAACGGTATTTGTCCTGTCTCAGCCATTAATTCAAATTTCGACCTCCATAAAAAGCCCCTCCTGCTCAGCTGCGAGCGGGAGGGGCTTGCGTCAAACCAGCTTTTGGATCAGGGAATTGTCTTCTTGGATCAGGTAGATCAGCTTCTTTGCTGTGGGGGTCGGTGTGGTCTTTCCACTCTCCCACGCCTCCACCGTCCGGCAGGACACCCCCAGCACCTCCGCAAAGGCCCGCTGGGTCATGCCCAAAGCGCCACGCACCACCGCCACGCTCACATCGGGCAGAGAACGTTTTCTGGCAAAGGTCTCCGCCGCCGCCTCTCCCTTTTCGTAGGCCATGGCCTCCTCCAGCCCGGCCATCAGGCCGGAAAAGAAGTCCACGCCCTCAAAGTTCTTCTCAATTTCCTCCATGGATAAAGAGGACTCAAAGCAGGGTTCCTTTTTCATGTTCACTCCCCCTTGATCGCTTCCACCGCCCGGCGGACCAGCCGGGTCTGCTCCGGCGTTAGATCGGACTGCACACTCTTAGGATATGCAAACAGCAGATAGATACTTTCCTTCTCGAATACATCCAGATAAATGACCCGTCCGCCGCCGCTTTTCCCCCGTCCCTGAAGGCGGATACGCATCTTCCTGGCCCCGCCTGTGCCCTCGATCACATCTCCCAGCTGCGGGTCCTCCAGCAAGGCCTCCTCCAGCGCGGGCAAGTCGCTGTCGCTCAGGCCCATAGCCTTCCAGCAGGCCCGAAACGGCTGGGTAAAAACAAACTTCCGGGTCATTTTCACACATCCATTCTCTCTATCTCTGACTACGATTTTATCGTAGTGTCAGTATATACGATTTTATCGTAGTTGTCAAGAGTGCTCTCAAATAAAATCCCCTCCCGCTTACGTTGAGCAAGAGGGGATTGCTCTTATTGCTTTCTTCGTTTCCACACCAAAAATTCCTCGAACTCCCTGATCTGGGCCAGCTCCTCCCGGGTAAACTCCTCCGGGCGCTCGACGCGGCTAAGGCCCAGGAGATAATCGGAACTTACGTTATATAATCTGCAAATGCGCACCAAGTCCTCGTGGCTTGGTGTGCTTTTTTCTTGCTCCCAACTCGATATCGTATAACGCGACACCCCCAGCTGCTGGGCAAGGGTGTCTTGCGTGTCTTTATGATCCTTTCTGGCGTCTGCCAGCCGTTCTCCAATCATTGTGTTCACCTCAACACAAGTATAGAGAATCCTATGACTGTCCGCCAAATTTGTGGGAGATACTTGCCAATTTTCCGAAGAAGTAGTAATATTCTTATTAGTTCGACGCCGTGCTAACAAGAATCTTATCACTTGGCGGTGAGAAAATGCCAGATCAACAAGTCAAATCCAAAAAACGGGTGACCGATCACGGCGAAGTTTTTACCGCCGAGCGGGAAGTGCGGGCCATGTGCGACCTGGTGGATTCCGAGTGTCAGCGCATCGACTCCCGCTTTCTGGAGCCCGCCTGCGGCGAGGGCGCCTTCCTCACCGAGATCCTGCGCCGCAAGCTGGCGGTGGTAAAGCGGCAATACGGCAAAAGCCCCGCCGACTTCGAGCGCTACTGCGTCATGGCCCTCAGCAGTATCTACGGCGTGGAGCTGCTCCCCGATAACGCCGCCATTTGCCGGGACAAACTCTTTGGTATTTGGGACAGGGCCTACACCGCCGGGATGAAAAAGCAGGCCAGCGACCGCTGTCGGGAAATCGCCCGCTACCTGCTCAGGAAGAACATTTTGTGCGGTGACGCGTTGACCCTGCTCCAGGCGGACGGCAGCCCCATCATCTTTGCCGAATGGTCCTTCACCGTGGGCAACCGCGTGCAGCGCCGGGACTTCCGGCTGAACGAGCTCATGGCGGGCAGCGAAAAACAAATGTCGCTGGATATGCGGGGCTGGGAGTACGACCCGGTGACCGACGCCTTTATCCCCGCTCCCATTCAGACCTATCCGCTGACAGATTACAGGAGGCTTGACGACTATGAGTGACCTCTACGTTTCCGCCTATAACCCGGACGTCCTCTCCTGCATCGCCAACCTCTCCAACGACGAGGTGTTCACCCCGCCGGAGGTGGCCAACGCCATGCTGGACCTTTTGCCCCATGAGCTGTTTTCCGACCCCAACACCACCTTTTTGGACCCCGCCTGTAAATCCGGGGTGTTTCTGCGGGAGATCGCCAAGCGGTTGATCGTGGGGCTGGCCGATCAGATCCCTGATTTGCAGGACCGCATCGACCACATCTTCCACCATCAGCTCTACGGCATCGCCATCACCGAGCTGACCAGCCTGCTCTCCCGCCGGAGCGTCTACTGCTCCAAGTTCCCCAACAGTCCCTTCTCCGTCTCCCATTTTGACGACATCCAGGGGAACATTCGCTTCAAGAATGTCCGGCACCGCTGGAGAGACGGCAAGTGCGTCTTCTGCGGCGCGTCGGAAAAGGAGTACGGCGGAGCCCACCGGGAAAAAATGGAGAGCCACGCCTACGAGCTGATCCACACCACAAAGCCGGAGGAGATCTGGGGTATGAAATTCGATGTGATCATCGGCAACCCGCCGTATCAGTTGAGTGATGGAGGATATAGGGTAAGTGCATCTCCAATTTATCAATTATTTGTTGAGCAATCGAAAAAGCTACGTCCACGTTATCTGTCGATGATTATCCCTGCAAGGTGGTATGCTGGTGGAAAAGGACTGGATGTGTTTCGTGATAATATGCTCCATGATTCCTCACTTCGGGAAATACACGATTATCCAGAGGCGGCAGATTGCTTTTCTGGCGTCCAAATAAAAGGCGGCATTTGCTATTTTTTGTGGAATCGGGATAGCAAAGGCGATTGTAAAGTTGTAACCCATCGAGGCAATACTGTTGGCAATCCCGTTGAGCGCCCATTACTGGAAAACGGATGCGATGTTTTTATACGGTTCAATGAAGCAATCAGTATACTCCACAAGGTTCAACAAAACAGCGAGGCATCATTTGAGCCTTTAGTTAGCACAAGAAAACCGTTTGGCCTTGATACATTATTCCACGGCGCACGAAAGCGTTCCCCTGGTTTATTGAAAATCTATGACAATGAGGGCGTTGGCTATGTGCCAGTCGAGAAAGTACAAAAAAATCACGAATGGATAAAAAGGTGGAAAGTCTTTATTCCGGAAGCCGGAAGCGGAAGCGATGCCTTTCCTCACTCAATACTGGGCAAGCCTTTTGTTGGCGAGCCAAATGCTGTGTCATCTGAGACCTACTTGCTGATAGGGCCTTTTGGTAATGAAACCATTTGTAAAAATGTGATTTCGTATATTCAAACACGCTTTTTTAGATTTTTGATTATGCTGAAAAAACCGTCGCAACACGCCACAAGCAAAGTCTATTCATTTGTACCACTTCAAGACTTCTCCAAGCCCTGGACCGACGAAGAACTCTATGCCAAGTACGGCCTGACCGATGAAGAAATCGCCTTCATCGAAAGCATGATTAAACCCATGGAGACAGGCGGTGACGACCATGCCTGACTTTTTCCCCGGACGCCCGGACGCCCACCCCATGATCTATGCCTATGAGGACACCAACCCCCAGTACCAGGGGTTGCTGAAGGTGGGCTACACCTCGGTGGACGTGGACCGGCGGGTGGCCCAGCAGTACCCCACCAAGCGGCCGGACGGCAGCGTACCCTACCGCATTGTCCTGCGGGAAAGCGCCATGTACCCCGACGGCAGCTCCTTCACCGACCACGAAGTCCATCGGATGCTCCAGCGCAAGGGCATCCTCCCCATGGGCGGCGAGTGGTTCAAATGTAGCGTGGACGATGTGCGCGCCGCCATCGTGGCCGTTCGCAGCCGCACCACCAACGAGGAGAACCGCACCCAGAACTTTTCCATGCGGCCCGAGCAGGCCGAGGCGGTGGCCCGGACGGCGGCCTATTACCGCTCGGCCTACGAGGAGGGCTCCACCCGGACGCCAAAATTTCTCTGGAACGCCAAGATGCGCTTTGGCAAGACCTTTGCCTCTTATGAACTTGCCAAGGAGATGGGCTTTAGCCGCATTTTGGTCCTGACCTTCAAGCCCGCCGTGCAGACGGCATGGCGGGAGGACTTAACGCGCCATGTGGACTTTGAGGGCTGGCAGTTCATCTCCCGGGATCCCAACGATCTGAAAAACACCTTGGACGCCCAATATCAGGCGGCGGATAAAAGCCGCACCATCGTCTGCTTTGGCTCCTTTCAGGACTTTCTGGGGGTCAACCGGGAGACCGGCGGCATCAAGGCCAACAACGAGTGGGTCCACGCCACCAACTGGGATCTGGTCATTTTTGACGAGTACCACTTTGGCGCCTGGAAGGAGAGCGCCAAGAAGCTCTTTGAGCAGGATGAGGATACATATGACGAGGATCTGAGCAAATATGACCGGGCCAACGCCTGCGACGAGACCTGGCTGCCTATTACCACCCGATACTACCTCTACCTCTCCGGCACCCCCTTCCGGGCCCTGAACTCCGGAGAGTTTATTGAGGAACAGATCTACAACTGGACCTACTCCGACGAACAGCGCGCCAAGGAGAGCTGGGTGGGCGAGGACAACCCCTATGCCGCCCTGCCCCGGATGGTCATGCTGACCTATAAGATCCCGGACAGCATCCAGCAGATCGCCAAGCAGGGGGAATTTGACGAGTTTGACCTGAACGTCTTTTTCTCCGCCCAGGGAAAGGGACGGGACGCGCATTTTATCTACGAGGACTATGTGCAAAAGTGGCTGGATCTGATTCGCGGCTCCTATCTGGAGACCACGGTGGACGAGTTGAAGCTGGGGGCGCAGAAGCCGCCCATGCCCTTCTCTGACGCCCGGCTGCTGAACGTCCTGAGCCACACCCTCTGGTTTTTGCCCAACGTGGCCTCCTGCTACGCCATGGCGAACCTGCTGAGCCAAAAGCAAAACGCCTTTTTCCATGACTATCAGGTCATCGTCGCCGCCAGCGCCGAGGCGGGCATCGGAGTAAAGGCGCTGGAGCCGGTGCGCCGGGCGATGGCCGATCCCCTGGCCAGTAAAACCATCACCCTCTCCTGCGGCAAGCTCACCACCGGCGTCACCATCAAGCCCTGGGCGGGCATCTTTATGCTCCGCAACCTCTCCAGCCCGGAGACCTATTTCCAAGCGGCCTTCCGGGTGCAAAGCCCCTGGGAGATCACCGATGACAGCGGAAAACGGCAGATCATCAAGCGCGAGTGCTATGTGTTTGACTTCGCCCTGGACCGCGCCCTGCGGCAGATCTCCGACTACAGCTGTCAGCTCAACGTGGCCGAGAGCAATCCGGAGAAGAAGGTCGGAGAGTTCATCAATTTTCTGCCCGTGCTGGCCTATGACGGCAGCGCCATGCGGCAGGTCAACGCCGCTGAGATTTTGGACATCGCCATGGCGGGAACCTCGGCCACTCTGCTGGCCAAGCGCTGGGAGAGCGCCCTGCTGGTCAACGTGGACAACGAGACCCTGTCAAGACTCCTGGCCAACGAGGATGCCATGGACGCCCTCATGCGCATCGAGGGGTTCCGCAGCCTGAACGAGGACATCCAGACCATCATCAACAAGTCCGAGGCGGTCAAAAAGGCGAAGAAGGACAGCGAGAAACTGACCCCCAAGGAGAAAAAGGAGCTCTCCGAGGAGGAAAAAGAGTACAAATCCAAGCGCAAGATGATCCAGGAGAAGCTCATCAAGTTCGCCACCCGTGTCCCGGTGTTCATGTACCTGACCGACTACCGGGAGTACAGCCTGAAGGACGTCATCACCCAGCTGGAGCCAGAGCTATTTCGGAAAGTGACCGGCCTGGATGTAAAGGACTTCGAGCTGCTGGTGTCGCTGAACGTCTTTAACGAGGCGCTGATGAACGACGCCGTCTATAAATTCAAGCGCTACGAGGACGCCAGCCTGAGCTATACCGGCGTGGATCGCCACGGCGAAGAGAGCGTGGGTCTCTACTCCACTGTGATCTCCCGGGAGGACTACGACAAAATGGCCGGGCTTTTGAGCTCCTCTATGGCCGCCGATGCCGTTAGCGACGGCGACCTCCCGGAGCGGCCCTACTTTGTCAATGTGGACAGCGAAGAAGAGGAGGACACACTTCCCGAGCCCGCGCCTCAGGCCAAGCCCAAGCAAAGCCGGGCCCGCAAACCCCTCATAGAGTCCGCCGCTACCGTCACCTATCGGCCCGCCTACACGCCGCCCGCGCCGGTCGAGCCCACGGTTCCCGAACGACCCTGTGTCGATGTCTCTGGTGTGGCCGTCGGCACCGCCGTCTTCCACAAGGCATTTGGCCGGGGCGTGGTCACCGCCATGGATGGCGGAAATATGCTGGTGGTATTTGACAGCATGAAGGAGTTGGAAAAGCGATTCCAGTTTCCCGGCGCTTTCCAGCAGGGATTTTTGCGCATAGAATAGCTGATGGCTACTTAGCCTCAACAAGCCCTTTGAATTCCAATAAAACTACCATTTGCTCGTTTTGCGAGGGTAGATCGTGAATTCATCGCACAGGGCCGTCAGCCGACGAAACATAGGCACCGCGGTCAACCCATTAAGTCCGTTTTATGGGACTGATGGTTTGATAGGATAGGGCCATCAAGGGGGATGCCCCAGAAACAGGAGGCGTTTTGTTATGGTCTTGGTTCTCATCGTGCTTTTCTTCGCGTGGGCGTTCACCGGCACTTTGTTCATGATGTTGGGCTGTCCCGATGTGGTGGCGGCCATTCTGGGACTGGTGGGACCGGTCGGGCTGATTTGGCTCACCGTTCACGCAAAAGACCCGGCCAATGACGTAATTGAACGGGGGCACGAAAATTTTCGCCTAATGGAGCAGGATCGGATCGCTCGGTGGACGGAGGAGGCTCGGCGGGAGGACTGCTGGTACAGAGGCGGCGGCATCGTAGCGCCCCAGCGCGATTATTGGAGCGACGGCTCCATCAAGGTAGACCGTTGGACAGGAAGAACATTCCCCAAAGGTCAGTACTTCTTGAACTCCCGTGGGCAGAACGCAGTGTTGCAAAATGTACCGGTTGGGGCAAAACGGTGCCCAACTGGTATGGAATTGGTTCAACAGAAGTATGGACATTTGAAGTGACTTCAGATAGCGAAGAGGAAATTGCCCACATTTCCTCTCCCGTTTTCCCCCGAAAGTCTCCACTTGCAGAGGCTATTTATGAAGCAATTTTTTCTGGCAAACAGAAATTTTTATACGAAGGAAAATATTGCACTATATTGAATTATCGATTTTTTAAGAGCGGGCAAACGAAGAAATACAAGAAATTCCCTAAAATGAAGAAAAAGTCTTGTAAGAAAAAGAAAGTGCGTAATATTAAATCTATGTCAAAACGTCTATCAATTAAATCATCTTTACACGGACTGAACGGAAACGCTTATCAACCATACCAAGGCGGCAAATTTACTCCACGATAGCTCAACATTTGATGAGGAATTAAAGACATTGAAGGGGGTTTTTAGTATGGGCGCTATGAATGACTTCTTTGGCGAGCCCCTGTTCCAACCCACCGGCACAGACTGGATCGACCACGCCTTTACCGCCGCCGTTCTGGACGATATGAAGCGGGAGGAACGGGCACGGCGAGCTTCTGAGTTTAACGCATTTATAGATAAACTGAATGCGCCTGCCAGTGTTGAAAGCGAAGCCACAGTCGAAGAAGGAGAGTGCATGATTTACGGAGAGAAATATGATTTGTCTTCCGTTTTACCCTTTTCCCTCAACCGTGACCACAGCACAGCCATAGCAACGATAGAACGCATCACTGGACTGTCACATGGAGATGCAATGAAGTTAGAACTCAGGATTTGCACGTATGGATTTATTCCATTACAATATCCAGACTAACAAGGTTATTTCGCATATTACGGATAAAAAGCGCTAACCGATCTCTTCCAGTAAAATTAGACTTTTACAGACAACAACCAGCCCCTGCCGAGTAATCGGCAGGGGCTGGTTTGTCCAAAGGTCAAGGGACTTCTGGTTGATTCAAATCGTGTAAATTTCGTGTAAATCAACGCTTTTCACGTTTCAGGCCTCAGTGATACCAAGGCTCTCAGGGCCTATCTCAATACATC
>CARXAY010000012.1:2145-14300 GCA_949093475.1 uncultured Oscillospiraceae bacterium | reverse complement strand
CCATGAAGCTGGACAAGTTGGATATCCGCATCTTGTGCGATTTGCGGGTGGCGGCGTATCAGCTCCTGTTTTTGGACAAAATCCCCGCCAGCGCGGCCATCATGGTCTGCAGGGTGATGGACATGAAGCCCAAGGGGATCTTCAAAAAGCCGCACACGGCGGTGAGGGCGGCAAATACCCCCGTCAGCACCAGCGGACGCAGGTAGGAATGTGCTTTAGTAGACATAACTTGTAAACCTCTTTTCTACAATTTGGTTGACGAGTGGAGTATACCACAACAAAGCCAACTTGTAAACCGCTTTTTTACATTTGGTTGACAAGTTTTGCGCGTCGGGGTAAACTGGTTACCAAAGGAGTGAGCGAATATGTTGAAGGACGAGGTTTTGAACGCTTTGCAAAAAGCCGACAGGGCGGGGGCTGGGAAAAAGTCCGTGTCCGGGGCGGAGCTGTGCCGGACGCTGGGGGTGAGCCGCGCGGCGGTGTGGAAGGCGGTGGAGAGCCTGCGGAAGGAGGGCTACGAGATCGAGGCCCAGAGCGCGGTGGGCTACCGCCTCATGGCCGCCCCCGACCGCCTGAACGCCGCCGACCTGCGCGCCGAGGAGGGCGTGGTGGGCCGGGAGGTGGCGTGTCTAAAAGAGGTGGACTCCACCAACGACGAGATCAAGCGCCGCGCGCTGGCCGGGGCGCAGGCGGGGCTGGTGGTCACCGCCGAGGCCCAGACCGCCGGGAAAGGCCGCCGGGGGCGGGGTTTTCAGTCCCTCTCCGGCAAGGGGCTGTACCTCTCGGTGCTGTTGAAGCCCGATGTGCCCTTAGAGCAGATCAGCCAGCTCACCGCGTGGACAGCGGTGGCGGTCTGCCGGGCCGTCGAGGCGGTATGCGATGTCAGACCCCAGATCAAGTGGCCCAACGACGTGCTGGTGGATGGGAAAAAGCTCTGCGGCATCCTCACCGAGATGGGCGTGGAGGGGGAGACGGGCGCGCTGAATTATGTGGTGGTGGGGATGGGTACGAATGTGTCCCAAACCGCTGAGGATTTCGGCCCGGAATTGAGCGAGATCGCCACCTCTCTGCACATTTTGGGCGCAAACGTCACCCGGCGGGGGCTGGCGCGGGCGCTCATCGCCCAGCTGGATCACATGAACGCCGCCTTCCCGGAGGGCTGGGAGGAATATCTGGAGGAATACCGAAGCCGCTGCGTGACCTTGGGCCGGGAGGTGCGGCTTATCCGCAACGACTGGGAATACCGGGGGAAGGCGGAGGCCCTCACCGAGGACTTCCGGCTGGTGGTGCGCCGTCAGGACGGAATGCTGGAAACGGTGTCCAGCGGCGAGGTCTCGGTGCGCGGTCTGTTGGGGTATCAGTAAAAAATTTTTTGCCCGAAGGTGCAGCATTTGGCGGCGCTGGCGCGTCATGGTAGTGTCAGGAGGTGAAAGAGATGGATTGGGAAGTGTTTGTCCGCACCCACGCCAACGGCCTGTTCCGCACGGCTCTGGCCATTTTAGGCGACCACGCCGAGGCGGAGGACGCGGTTCAGGACACGTTTTTGAAGTATCTGGAGAAAGCGCCCAAGGACGTGGTCAATCCCGGCGGCTGGCTGATGCGTGTGCTGGTCAACGGCTGCAAAAGCCGCCTACGGCTCAAGTGGCGGCAGGTCGTCCCCCTGCCGGAGGACTTGGCGTGCAGCGGCGGGGAGCGCACCGAGCTGGAGGAGCTTTGGCAGCTCCCGCCCAAAGACCGGGCGGTGATCCACCTCTTTTATTATGAGGGCTACTCCACCGCCGAGATCGCCAAGCTGACCGGGGAGAAGGAGGGGACGATCCGTTCCCGTATGTCCCGGGCCAGAGGAAAGCTGCGCACCTTATTGGAAGACACCGTGTGAAGGGAGGGCAAACCATGAAGGATTACGAACGGTACATGAACCGACAGAAGGTTTCTGACGCAGGGATGGAGACGCTGTTGAAGTTGGAGACGGAAAGGCCCGAACGGCCCGTCCGGGAGGAGAGCCGCGTGCCCCAGTGGCTGAAATATGTGGGGATGGCGGCGTGCTTCTGCCTGATGATGGGGCTGTTTGCCCTGCCCATTTTGCAGGGGGCGCAGCAGCAGCGGGCTGCCGGGTCGGAGCGAGCCGTGACCGGAGAGCTGCATTTTAACGAGCTGGACGATGTGCCCCTTCTCAGCGGCAGAGCCGCAGAAAAGGGAGACACGGTGACATCCATGGACAAGGAAGCCCTGTACGCCCTGTTTGGCAAGACGGCCCGGTGGCCGGACATGGGCTGGGAGAAGTATTTCACCGTCAGCGGCCAGCGGCGGGACAAGGCGGACGGCACGCGGGAATACGCCCTGTGGGGCAGCGACAACGTCGCCGGTTTTTCCAGCCAGTTCGGCACAAGAAGCAGCGGCGTGTGGCTGGAGCTGACGGAGAACGGCGCGTTCTTTGAGGAGGAGTGGAAGGGACTGACGGTGAGCGTCATCAACAGCTGCGAGGTAGTGGCGGTCATCGGCCGGAACGAGGAGAAGGGGATGTACCGCGCCGCCGCGGTCTTCCAGACCGTGGGCGAAAGCGGGCCCTACGGGGTGTTTTACGCGGTGGAGACCACCAGCGAGGTGTACGCCAAGCGGTTGGTGTCCCAGATGGCGGACTACCTCACCGCCAACGGCATTTTTACGCAGGAGCGGGAGATCCTGTCGGTCAAATTCAGCGGCTGGTATGTGATGGAGACGGATGGGAAGGAGACGTGGCCGAGCGTGCCGTCGGTGACCTTCAACGAGGACGGGAGCTTTGGCGTCTTCGTGGCCTATTGCTCCTCCCACATCTGCCAAGGGGATTACGAGATCACCGACGGACGGGTGACGGTGCGCTGCCCGCAGCACACCTACGTCTTTGACATTTTGGACGAGGAGACCCTGCGCTTTGTGGGCGCGGAATCCTCCGAGCCGGAGCATTACGGGGATGATGACTGTCCCAAGATCACCGACGGCGCGGTGTTCCGCCTTCAGGAGATCCTCTTCGGCGAGGAGGAGAACGTGACCGCCACCGAGGTGGTTGGCCCGTATTATCTGGAGGTGGAGGACGCGGACGAGGGGAGCTTCCGGCCGGTGATCACCTTCTATCAGGATGGGAAGTTCCAGTGTATCTCTGATCTGGCCTCCTCCCACTACTGCGTCGGGCCTTACACCGTGAAAAACGGGCGGGTGACGGCCAACTGCGACCAGCACCGCTTCGTGTTTGACATCGACGGAGACGACCTTCGCTATGTGGGGGCGGAATCGGACAAGATGGCGCGCTTTATCGCGCCGGAGGTCACAGACGGCGCGGTGTTCCGCCGCCCCGACGGCGCGGAGCAGTGGGGGCGCACCTATGAATTTTCTCCCTTCCGCTACGCGATAAGCCCCCGCGCGGCCCTTGAGCCGGCGGAGCTGGGCGGGAGATACCACATGGAGGCCGCCGACGGCAGCGCGCTGGCAAGCTCCTATCTGGAAATTGAGCGGAACGCTTCCCAGCAGGACGCCGCCCAGAAGATGACGGTGCATTTCGCCTCCCGCAACTGCGCGTGCGACGCGGCGGTCTACAACACCACGCGAGACCGCATCACCTACGTCTGCTCCGAGTGCAAGAGCGTCTACACCTTCGACATCGTGGACTCGGAAACCCTGCGCTATGTGGCCTCCGGGAACAAGGACTGCATCGACGACTGCACCGTGTTCCGCCACCTGAAGGACGGCGAGCGGGCCAACACCACGGCCCTCAAGCCGCAGGTTGAGCCATCCGGGGTGTTTTATCTGGAATCGGCGGAGGAGGGGATGCTCGTTTATCCCTACCTCAATTTGAATGAGAACGGGAACACCTTCAGCTGGTGGAGGGGCGAGGAGTCCAGCCGCAGCGGCAGCTATGCCGTGGCGGACGGCAAAGTTCGGTGCTATAAGAGCGGAAAGACATACCTCTTCGACGTGGTGGATGAAAATACTCTGCGGTTTGTGGGAACGGAATCGGACGCGCTGGACTATCTGGACGCCGGCCGCACCACAAGGACGCTTCTTGATGGGGCGGTGCTTCGCCGCAACGACGCTCAATTGGGGGCTCTGGACGGCGAGCGGGTCGTGAGGGAGTATGTGTGGGATGTCCAGCAGGCCACCCATCACCCCGAGCCGAGCCACCATTCCGGCCACCATTAGCGGCAAGACAGCAGGGACGGTTCTTCTGTCGTGCCGACAGGAAGAACCGTCCCTCTGTCTTGCCTTGTGCAAGAAAATGGCCTCCGGTGAAAACCGGAGGCCGTATTTTATAAAAGGGCTTCTCTCTTAGAACTTGTTCTCGGGAGTCTTGTGGCTCTCGGGCGCGTCCTTCTTCTTGTTCTCGGGATTCTGCTGGATCTTCTGGTTGGTGGGACAATTCTGCTGGTTCTTGTTTTGCGGGTTCTGCTTGTTCTGGTTCTGATCCTTCATGTCTCTCACCTCTTTCCCCGCGTTTAGTATCACCCACCGCGGCGTTTTTATCCCATGTGAAAAAATTTCCACAAAAAGGGTTGCCATTTCACCACAAGATATGGTATACTGCTCCTGTTGATTTACATAATTCCTGTTGGAATAAGGAGTGACGGCATATGAAGTGTCCATTTTGCGGCAATCCGGAGAGCAAGGTGGTGGATTCCCGCCCCACCGACGAGGGGGACAGCATCCGCCGCCGGCGGGAGTGTCTGGTGTGCCGCAAGCGGTTCACCACCTACGAGACCATCGAGCGCGTGCCCATCGTGGTCATCAAAAAGGACGGCTCGCGCCAGTCCTTTGACCGCAGCAAGCTCATCGGCAGTATGCTGAAATCCTGCGAAAAGCGCAGCGTGCCCCTGAGCACGCTGGAGGGTATCGCCGACGAGATCGAGCTGACCCTCCAAAACGACATGGCCAAGGAGGTCAAGTCCAGCGATATCGGCAACATGGTCATGGAGAAGCTGAAAACCGTGGACGAGGTGGCCTATGTCCGCTTCGCGTCGGTTTACCGCCAGTTCAAGGACATCAACTCCTTCCGCAAGGAGCTCAATAAGCTGTTCAAAGAGAAATGAGAAGCGCGACCCGTAGACACACCGCCCAAAGCCCCCTTTGGAAAGGGGGTGGCATTTGCGAAGCAAATGACGGGGGATTGTGTGGCATGGGACAATCCTCAGTCAGCCTTCGGCTGACAGCTCCTTTCCAAAGGAGCCAAAGGGCGTGACCACCGGGCACGCCGTGAATATGTGGATGAATATTCGCTATAGAATGAATAATATTCAATTCGTTGGTGAATATCACCGCTAAAATGAAATGCAAGGGGAATGTTTATGCAACTTTGCCCTTGCATTTTATTGTCTGCGGTGGTAGACTGATGGCAACTTCACAAAATGGGAGGTCTTTCACATGGCAAACAAAGAGATCAAGAAGGTCGTTCTGGCTTATTCGGGGGGGTTGGACACCTCCATTATCATTCCGTGGCTCAAGGAAAACTACAACGACCCGGAGATCATCGCGGTCTCCGGCGACGTGGGGCAGGGCACGGAGCTGGACGGTTTGGAGGAGAAGGCCATCAAGACGGGGGCGTCCAAGCTCTATGTGGAGGATCTCACCGACGTGATGGTGGACGAGGTTATCATTCCCTCCATGATGATGGGGGCGAAGTATGAGGACTATCTTCTGGGCACGGCCTTCGCCCGCCCGGTGATCGCCAAGCGGCTGGTGGAGATCGCCCTCAAGGAGGGGGCGGACGCCATCTGCCACGGCTGCACCGGCAAGGGCAACGATCAGGTGCGCTTCGAGCTGGCCATCAAGCGGTTCGCGCCGGAAATGAAGATCATCGCCCCTTGGCGGGAGTGGGACATCAAGGGCCGGGACGAGGAGATCGACTACGCCGAGGCCCACGGCGTGCCTTTGAAGATCAGCCGGGAGACCAACTACTCCAAGGACAAGAACCTGTGGCACTTGAGCCATGAGGGGCTGGATCTGGAAGACCCGGCCAGCGAGCCTCAGTACGACAAGCCGGGCTTTTTGGAGATGGGAGTTTCCCCCATCGCCGCCCCCGACAAGGCGACCTATGTGACCATCGACTTCGTCAAGGGCGTGCCCACCGCCGTGGACGGGGTGAAGATGAAGGCCAGCGACGTGATCCGCAAGCTCAACGAGCTGGGCGGCGAGAACGGCATTGGCCTTTTGGACATCGTGGAGAACCGTTTGGTGGGCATGAAAGACCGGGGGGTGTACGAGACCCCCGGCGGCACGATCCTCTACCGCGCCCATGAGGTGCTGGAGATGATCACGCTGGACAAGGACACCAAGCACATGAAGACCAAGTTAGCGGTGGACTTTGCCGATCTGGTCTACAACGGCAAGTGGTTCACTCCCCTGCGGGAGGCCCTCTCCGCCTTCGCACTGGACACCCAGAAGCACGTCACCGGGCAGGTGAAGCTCAAGCTCTACAAGGGCAACATCATCACCGCCGCCGTGACCAGCCCGGAGACGCTGTATTCCGAGAGTCTGGTGACCTTTGAGGAGAGCGACTACGACCAGAAGGATTCTCAGGGCTTCATCAACCTCTGGGGTCTGCCCGACACGGTGCAGGCATTGAGAGAACAAGGGAAGCTGTAATTAAGGAGCGATTCCGATGAAATTATGGGCAGGGCGTTTCCAGAAGGAGACCGACGGGCTTGTCAACGACTTCAACTCCTCCATTTCCTTCGACGCGCGGCTTTACAAGCAGGACATCGAAGGGTCGATGGCCCACGCCGCCATGCTGGGCAAGCAGGGCATCATTGAGGAGCATGAGGCGGAAAAGATCATCGACGGGCTGAAAACCATTCTGCGGGACATTGAAGCGGGTACGGCCGAGCTGACCGAGGACAGCGAGGACATCCACATGAACGTGGAGCGGCTGCTCACCGAGCGCATCGGGGACACGGGCAAGCGGCTTCACACCGCCCGGTCGCGGAACGATCAGGTGGCGGTGGACTTCCGGATGTTCGTCCGCGCCGAGATCCCGGAGATCAAGGGGCAGATCTTGGCGCTGGAGACGGTTTTGGCGGGCAAGGCCAAGGCCCACGTAGATACCGTCATGCCGGGGTACACCCATATGCAGCGGGCGCAGCCCACCACCTTTGCCCATGTACTCATGGCCTACGCCAATATGTTCCGCCGGGACGTGACCCGGCTGGAGGACTGCTTGGCGCGGCTGGACGAGTGCCCCTTGGGGGCGGGCGCGCTGGCCACCTCTACTTATCCCGTTGACCGCTTTGAAACGGCGCGGCTGCTGGGCTTTTCCAAGCCCATGGACAACTCCATGGACGCGGTGTCCGACCGGGACTTCGCGCTGGAGCTGTTATCCGACCTGTCCATTTTGATGACCCACCTCTCCCGGTTCGCCGAGGAGATCATTTTGTGGTGCTCTTGGGAGTTCAAGTTTGCCGAGCTGGACGACGCCTACTCCACCGGGTCGTCCATCATGCCCCAGAAGAAAAACCCCGACGTGGCCGAGCTGGTGCGGGGCAAGGCGGGGCGGGTGTACGGCTCCCTCATCACCCTGCTGACGGTGATGAAGGGCCTGCCGCTGGCGTACAACAAGGATATGCAGGAGGACAAAGAGCCGGTGTTCGACGCCATCGACACGGTGAAGCTCTGCCTGCCGGTGTTTGCCGCCATGGTGGACACCCTCACCATCCTCCCCCGGAACATGGAGCGGGCGGCGCAGGTGGGCTTTATCAACGCCACCGATTGCGCCGACTATCTGGTGAAGAAGGGCCTGCCCTTCCGGGACGCCTACATGATCGTGGGGCGGCTGGTGAACCTGTGTACCAAGAGCGGGGACACGCTGGACACTCTCACCCTGCGGGATTTCCGGGCCATCTCCAAGCTGTTTGACTCCGACGTGTATCAGGCGCTCCAGCTCAAGACCTGCGTCAACCAGCGCAAGGTGTACGGTGGGCCGTCCAGAGAGAGCGTGGAGCAGCAGATCGCCAATTTGGAGGCGTTTATCGCCGAGCATACGGCAGCGGAGGACTGAACCATGGAGCTGTCTTCCTTTTTCAAAAGCGTGGTGGAGCAAGATACCGCGCCGGTGGTGATTTGCGACCTCCAACACACCATCGTGTATATGAATCCCGCCGCCGCGGCGCGGTACGCCAACCGGGGCGGTTCGGCGCTGGTGGGCCAGAGCCTGCTTCGCTGCCACAACGCCGCCTCCAACGCCATGATTGAAAAGGTAGTGGCATGGTTTGGGGCGGACAAGCGCCACAATATCGTCTACACCTTCCGCAACGGGAAGGAGAACAAGGACGTTTACATGGTGGCCCTGCGGGACGAGGACGGCGCTCTCATCGGCTACTATGAAAAGCACGAATACCGCACCCCGGAGACCATGGCGCTCTATGATTTCGGGGACTGAAGAGGGGGAGCGCGCATGAGCAAGCCGAAGGTATACATCGACGGGCAGGCGGGGACGACGGGACTGCAAATTTATGAACGGCTTCAGGGCCGGGAGGACATCGACCTTCTCACCATCGACCCGGACAAGCGCAAGGACGAGCGCGCCCGCCGGGAATGTCTCAACGAAGCGGACTTGGCCATCCTGTGCCTGCCCGACGAGGCGGCGCAGGAGGCGGTGGGTATGATCGCCAACGACCGCACCCGGGTGATCGACGCCTCCACCGCCCACCGCACTGCGGAGGGGTGGGTCTACGGCCTGCCTGAGCTTTGGAGACAGCGGGAGAAGCTCCGCACCGCCAAACGGGTGGCAAACCCCGGCTGCTACGCCACCGGGGTCATCGCGCTGGTGCGGCCGCTGGTGGGTGCGGGATTTTTGGGCGCAGACTATCCCCTTGCCGTCCACGCCCTGTCCGGGTACACCGGGGGCGGGAATAAGGCCATCGGGCAGTATGAGGCGGAAACGCGCCCTGCGGAGCTTTCCAGCCCCCGGCACTATGCGCTGGGCCTGTCCCACAAGCATATTCCTGAGATCATGGCCCAGACGGGCCTCCACCGCAAGCCAATCTTCTGCCCTATCATCTGCGATTTTCCCCGGGGGATGGCAGTGTCCGTGCCGCTGGCCCTCTCTTGGATGGGCGGGGTGGATCGAAAGCTCCTGAGAAAGTGCTACGAGCGCTATTATCAGGGGGAAAAGCTGGTGACCATCGCCCCGGAAACTGCCCCGGAGGACGGCTTTTTGGGGAGCAACAACTTTGCGGGGCGGGATGATCTGGAGATTGTCCTCTGCGGAAGCGGCGATCAGGCGGTGGTCTTTGCCCGGTTCGACAATCTGGGCAAAGGCGCGTCCGGCGCGGCGGTGCAGAACATGAATATCATGCTGGGCTTTGAGGAGACCAAGGGCTTGAATTTGTGACGAGGGGCGGCGCGCCGAGTCGTCGCGCCCTACAAGGACAACGAAGGGTCCGGTAGGATCGTAGGGACCGCCGTCCTCGGCGGTCCGCAAAGTAGGGCGTGACCACCGGGCACGCCGGAAACGGGAGGAGAACGAGCGTATGATAAAGGAGATCGCCGGCGGCGTGTGCGCCGCCAAGGGCTTTACTGCCGCGGGGGTACACTGCGGGGTGAAGGAGGGCTCTGACCCGGCCAAGAAGGATCTGGCCCTCATCCTTTCGGAGACGGAGTGTCAGGCGGCGGCGGTATACACCACCAACCGGGTGAAGGCCGCGCCCATCTATGTCACCATGGAGCATCTGGAGGACGGGGTGTGCCGGGGGATCATCGCCAACAGCGGCAACGCCAACGCCTGTGCCCCGGAAAGCCATGAGAACGCCTTGGAGATGTGTACCATGGCGGCCACCGCCACCGGGCTGAAGGCGCAGGATTTCGTGGTGGCCTCCACCGGGGTCATCGGCCAGACCATCCGCCTTGCCCCCATTCAGGCGGGGCTGCCGGGGCTGGTCAAGGAGCTGGCCCACAGCCCGGAGGCCTCCGACGCGGCGGCCAACGCCATTATGACCACCGACACGAGGAAGAAGGAAATCGCGGTGGCGGTGGAGATCGGCGGCAAGACGGTCACCATCGGGGCGGTCGCCAAAGGCAGCGGCATGATCCACCCCAATATGGGCACCATGCTCTGCTTTATCACCACCGACTGCGCCATCACCCATGAGATGCTTCAGGACGCCCTCCATGAGGTCGTCCCCCGCACCTTCAACCGGGTCACCGTGGACGGGGACACCTCCACCAACGATATGTGCGTGGTGCTGGCCAACGGCTTGGCGGACAACGAACAGATCGAGTGGAAGGACGACGATTACGCCGCCTTTACGCAGGCCCTTCGTTACGTCTGCGAGCAGCTGGCCCGGGCCATCGCCGCCGACGGGGAGGGGGCGAGCCGGCTCATTACCTGCGTCGTCCACCACGCGCGGAGTGAGGACAGCGCCGAGCGGCTCAGCAAGGCGGTGGTCGGCTCTGCGCTGGTGAAGGCCGCCATGTTCGGCGCGGACGCCAACTGGGGGCGGGTGCTGTGCGCCATCGGCTACTCCAAAGCCCCCTTCCGCCCCGAGTATGTGGATATGAAGTTCGTCTCCGCCGCCGGGGAAGTGGCCGTGTGCGAAAAGGGCACGGGCCTTGCCTTTGACGAGGAGCTGGCCAAGAAGGTGCTGACCCAAGAGGAGGTCATCATCGACGTGTGCCTCAACGAAGGAGACCACGAGGCCACCTGCTGGGGCTGCGACCTCACCTATGATTACGTCAAAATCAACGGGGATTACAGAACATGAGCCATTTTTCCAATTCTGACCGGGCGCAGGTGCTGGTGGAGGCCCTGCCCTACATCCAGACCTTCAACGGCAAGACCATCGTGGTCAAGTACGGCGGCAACGCCATGGTGTCCGATGAGCTGCGCACCGCCGTCATCTCGGACATCGTCCTGCTCTCCCTCATCGGGGTGCGGGTGGTGGTGGTTCACGGCGGCGGGCCGGAGATCTCCGCCATGCTCAAGAAGATCGGCAAGGAGTCCAAATTTGTGGACGGCCTGCGCGTCACCGACGCGGAGACCATGGACGTTGTCCAGCAGGTGCTGTGCTGCAAGGTGAACAAGGACTTGGTCGCCACCCTAAACCGCACCGGCGGCAAGGCCATCGGCCTTTGCGGCATGGACGGGGGTCTCTTTCAGGCGGTGAAGCTGGACGAAAAATACGGTCAGGTGGGCGCGGTGACGCGGGTCGAGCCCGGCGCGGTGGTGGACTGCCTCAACGCGGGGTATGTGCCGGTGGTCTCCACCGTGGCGCAGGGGACGGACGCGGATGTGGCCTACAACGTCAACGCGGACACCGCCGCGGCCAAGCTGGCCATCGCCTTAGGGGCGGAAAAGCTGATCTTGCTCACCGACGTGCGCGGCCTGCTCCGCGACCCCAAGGACGAGAACACCCTGATCCCCGTCGTCCATCCCTCCGACGTGCCCGGTCTGGTGAAGGACGGGGTCATTCAGGGAGGGATGATCCCCAAGGTGGACTGCTGTGTGGAGGCGGTGCGCTCCGGGGTGCGCCGCGCCCATATTCTGGACGGACGCATTCCCCACTCCATCCTCATCGAGATGCTGTCCGACAGCGGCGTCGGCACGATGATCCTGTAAGGAGGACAAACCCATGGATTTTCAAACGCTGGAGGCTTTGGACAAGCAATATGTGATGCAGACCTACGCCCGCTTCCCTGTGGCCTTTGACCACGGAAGCGGCGCGACCCTTTATGACGTGGCGGGGAAGGAGTATATCGACTTTTCCTCCGGCATCGGGGTCAACTCTTTGGGGTACGGCAACGAGGACTGGGTCAACGCCATCGCCCAGCAGATCGTGAAGCTGGGCCACGTGTCCAACCTCTTTTACACCGCGCCCTATGTGGAGCTGGCCCAGACGCTGGCGGAGCGCTCGGGGATGAGCAACGTGTTCTTCGCCAACGGCGGCGGAGAGGCCAACGAGGGCATGATCAAGCTGGCGCGGAAGTATTCCTTTGACAAATACGGCAAGGGGCGGGGGACGATCCTCACCCTGCGCCAGTCCTTCCACGGCCGCACCATCACCACCCTGTCCGCTACCGGGCAGGACGTGTTCCACAACTACTTTTTCCCCTTCAACGAGGGCTTCCGCTACGCCGTCCCCGACATGGACGGCGTCGCCGAGGTCGCCGGCCACGACGTGTGCGCCGTGATGCTGGAG
>CARXAY010000012.1:0-2135 GCA_949093475.1 uncultured Oscillospiraceae bacterium | reverse complement strand
TCAGGGGGAGGGGGGCGTCCGGCCCATGGATCGGGCCTTCGTCCACGATCTGGCGGTGCTGTGTGCCGAGCGGGACTGGCTGCTGCTCATCGACGAGGTGCAGACCGGCGTGGGCCGCACGGGGACGCTGTTTGCCTACCAGCAATACGGGGTGCTTCCCGACGCGGTCTCCTTTGCCAAGGGCATCGCCGGAGGGCTGCCCTTCGGCGGGATGATGGCAAATGAAAAGTGCCGGGAGGTGCTTACCCCGGGCACTCACGCCACCACCTTCGGCGGCAACCCCGTGTGCGCCGCCGCCGCCAAGATGGTTCTGAACACCATGGACGAGACCTTCTTGGCCCAAGTGAAGGAAAAAGGCGACTATTTACGCGCCCGCATTGACGGTCTGCAATTGCCCGGACTGGGCACGACCCGCGGGCTGGGGCTGATGATCGGCATCGAGGTGGCGGAGGGCTTTGAGAACAAGGCCCTGTGCCGCAGACTGCTGGAAAACGGCCTTGTGACCCTCACCGCTGGGGGAAACGTCCTGCGGCTGCTGCCGCCGCTGACCATCACCAAGGAGGAGATGGACAAGGGCCTCGCCATTTTGCAAAAGACCTTGGAGGAGGAAATTGCATGAAAAAAGACCTTTTGAAGCTGCTCGATCTATCCAGAGAGGACATTTTGCACATTTTGGACACCGCCGACCAGATGAAGTACAGCCTCAAGCACAACATCCCCCACCGGGTGCTGGAGGGAAAGACCCTTGCCATGATCTTTGAGAAGAACTCCACCCGCACCCGCGTGTCCTTCGAGACGGGGATGTATCAGCTGGGCGGCCACGCCCTCTTTCTCTCGGGCAAGGAGAGCCAGATCGGCCGGGGCGAGCCCATTGAGGACACCGCGCGGGTGCTGAGCCGCTACTGCGACGGCATTATGATCCGCACCTACGCCCAAGACGAGGTGGAGACGCTGGCCAAGTACGCCTCCATCCCCGTCATCAACGGCCTCACCGACTTCTGCCACCCCTGTCAGGTGCTGGCCGATCTGATGACCGTGCGGGAGAAAATGACGCGGCTGGAGGGGCTGAAGCTCACCTTCATCGGGGACGGCAACAACATGGCAAACTCCCTCATTGTGGGCGCGCTGAAGTGCGGCATGAAGGCCGCCGCAGCCTGCCCGGAGGGGTACGACCCCGACCCCGCGGTGCTGGACTTCGCCAAGGGCTTCGGGAGCGATTTCACCCTCTGCCGCGACCCCAAGGAAGCCGCCGCAGACGCGGACGTGATCGTTACCGACGTGTGGGCATCCATGGGGCAGGAGGAGGAAAAGGCCAAGCGGGAAACGGCCTTCGCCGGGGTCTATCAGGTGAATGAGGGGCTGATGAAGCTGGCCCATGAGGGTTGTATGGTGCAGCACTGCCTCCCCGCCCACCGGGGGGAGGAGATCACGGCGGAGGTCTTTGAGGGCCACGCCGATGAGATCTTCGAGGAGGCGGAAAACCGCCTCCACGCTCAGAAGGCGGTCATGGCGATCTTGATGGGCAGTCAGGGAGCAACCGCGTAGGGCGCGGCTTCCCAGACGCGCCGTAGGGCTTGCAATTTGAGCCCCAAATGATATAATGATTGAGACGGAGTACTCCGTCTATTTTCCCCGATGGGGAAAATAAAGAATGTTAAGGAGTGAAGAAGATGAAAAAGAGAGTGCTCAGTTTGGTTTTGGCTCTGCTGGTGTGCGCGCTGTTGCCTACGGCGGCGCTGGCAGACGACAGCGATTTCGACATCGACGGCAGGGGGAAACTGCGGGGATACACCGGCCCCGGCGGTGATGTGACTATCCCCAACGGAGTGACAGAGATTATGATGGGAGCGTTCGAGGACTGCGCTATCCTGACCAGCGTGACCATTCCCAGCAGTGTGAAGGAGATCTCTGTGTCGGTTTTTTCGGACTGCACCAATCTATCTGCCATTCATGTATCACAGGACAACGAGGTGTATTTGTCTCAAGACGGGGTACTGTTCAACTTTGATATGACACAGTTGATCAGATACCCAAAAGGAAAACAGGGAGCCTATGCCATCCCCAACAGCGTGACCAACATTGGGGAGTTGGCGTTCAATGGTTGCACCTCCCTGACCAGCGTGACCATCCCCGGC
>CARXAY010000011.1:2412-14799 GCA_949093475.1 uncultured Oscillospiraceae bacterium | reverse complement strand
CCCATATTTCCTGGGTTTTTACAATGTCCTGTGCTGCTTTCTCCGTTGTTCCATGATAGACCGTCTGCTTCATCGTTGCCATGCATATTCCCGCCCTCTCTATCTTAAGTAGGGGTACTATAGTTTATGCTTGTGAGTATACATTATGTGATGTTTCTCCCATATATTTACAAAAAGTGCGTTTCAATAGTTATATTGCCACCAATACATAACTATATTAGCACTCTTTATTGTTCCTGTCAACTCACTTCCTTATCAGTAACAGCAAACACAACCCCGCCGAAATCGACGGGGTTGTGTTTTGTCTGAAGCGAGCGTCAGTCTTCCGGCTGACAGCCCTTCTTGTAGAACGCATCCAGAAGCATCTTAGGATTGCCCCGAGACTTTACGGTATACCCGATGCCATCTTCATTAAGGTCAAGCAACCGCTCAATAGCAAGGCGGTCCTGCTCACCACCACGGGGCGCCCAGTTGCCCGATTCCGGAATGCCAGAATAACCCAAAATAGAGCCACTTGTGCCAGAATCGGTAACGACGTGGTTCAACACGCCATTTCCACCAACCTCAGAGTCAGCGCCAAAGAATCCGCCAGCATTAACAGCGGATGAATTTACCTTTTTCGCCCACTGCCAGCCATTGACCAAGATATAGCGGGCAGCAATGATAATGGCAGTGGATTTCGTGTCCGTGTTATTGGCCACGCTAACGGTTTCGCCGCTCTTGCTCCACTGGGACTTTCCGGTGTTGGGCTTCATGCCACCTTTAATTTCAATACCCTGTGTAGCATGCCAAACGGCCAGCTGAGTAGCTGCTTCCCAACAGAACTCATCGAAAGTGCCGTTGTTTACCAGTTCTACAAGCTGATTCCACTGGGCCTCGGTGATGCCAACGACAGTACAACCGCTTTCCCGTGCAACTGTTTCACAGTTGGCAACCCACCCAAATGAGCCGGCTCCCACCTGCTGTTTAACATTCTTGGTGGGATAACCACTGGCCATGATACCACGAATCCAGTTAGGCCACTGAGAGGGCACATCATTTTTGGCAGAAATTTTGACAGGGTAATAAGGACCCTTGATGCCCTTCGTGTGGTCAGCACAATAAGCCGCACCGGTAATGCCAGTCAGGCTATTACCTGAGGTGGTAGAACCATAGTTTGACGTGCGGTTAATGATATTCTTGCCATTATTGTTCTTGACCACGGGAGCCTTGCCTGGCACATCTGTCAACCGGCTAATGTAGTAAGTCAGCGGATTCTGGGCTTCCAACTCCTTGTCGATGCTGTCGCCGCCAACAACGGCAGCAAAAGCAGACATAGGAAGCAGAGACAGCACCAGTACGAAGACCAGTAACAGACTTAGAATGCGTTTGCCTTTCTTCATATTTTGAAACCTCCTCAAACATAGAAATTTCCCTATATTTCAGGGATGTATCTCCATATTATGAGAAGGCGAATCAAAATATTAGCGGGACCCCAGCTGGAGCCCCACCATTGACGACAAGAACATTTGTCGCATTGCAATTTATCTTAATATCTGCTATGTTTAAAGTACAACCGCATACACTCCTTGAAATTTAGATTGGGGCCATTGTGACTTATGCGGGCGACAGCCCTGCACCTGCGGGACTGACCCAAAATAAATTATAAAGGAGTCTTAGCTATGCCAAATCTGACTATTCAATTATCCGACGTTATATCATTGCTGCAAAAGGCTTGGGATGTACCCAGCAACCGCCCTTGGGTTATTGCCGGAGCTGTTATTTGCCTTGTGTCCATAATTGGGTATAAGCTAATAGAGCTTCGGAGGTCCCGCCGAAAAACAGTCGGTCAGAAACGTGTAGATGCGGTTTACGGAATGGCCATGGCCGACAAGGTTATCATTAACCATTATGGGCCCATATACGTAGGCGTTCCGGGGCAGACGGAGGAGAAATCCTCCGTCTCTTTTTACCCGCCATCGGGGCGACGGGACATATCAATACGCTTTCTCCAAGAACGAGGAAAACCCATAGACCTTTTTATAGAAGACAACTTAACAACCAGACTGTTACGTAATACATTATTGGCATCCTTCAATGCAGCGCCGATTCTGTCAACAAAGTTTTCCAGCTCCTGCTTTCTAAGGAAATACGTCAATAAAATTGCTATATCGAATGCCGAGCAGGAGTCTGACATAGGCTTATACTCTTCCACAGTGAGAAGTTTTCTTAGGCTGGACCTCATCCTATATGTTTTATCGTAAAAGCGCTCATCATGACTGCAAACATTTCGGACCGTTACAAAAAGGCTAATACACTCAGAAAAATCGTTGGGGGACAACCCATATTGGTCTGATACTTCTGCCTTCTCTTCTGGTTTCATGCATTTATAAAACTCGGCCGTTAACCGAAAAGACAGTATATTCATAAGGACCCATGGAGGGATATAGCCATAGTTTTCCATGAAATGTGTTATCGTTTTGTTGCGTCTTGCAAGATTTAGCGATATTTCTTGGTGTATTTTGCCCACAAGAGATGTAACATTTTCTCCAATATTGGCAGATACTCCTTGGGCGGAGCCGGTGTCAAAGTTCCCATGGGACAGGTAGTTGGTATAGTCGTGATGAGCCGAAAACACGTTAGAAATAACCGCTTTTACTCGTTCTTCAACTATTCGCAAGTACATTATGTAGATATTTTTTAGCTCACGGTCCAGCTGCCATAAAGCACAGATGTCAACGAATCTGGAACCAACTTTATAGTGGTCATCATCACTATTGTTCCCTCTTTGTTTAAGAAAAAACTCATTGTAGCCATTGATGACATTATAATAATTTGCCTCTTCAAAAAACCTTGCAATCCAACCAGCCGGATGGTCGCCTAAATCTAAGCCACGGCCTATTAGGAGTTGCTCCAGTTCCTGAGGTGTTTTAAAAGTTTTTCTGGCGCAGGGCTCTATCATATCAACCAACTCCATTTCAGTATATACCATATTGTAACTAAAGGGTCGACATATGGCAAGCCTATATAGCATATATGATAAAAAAGAAAGGTGGAGCCAGTGGGCTCCACCTTAGCATTTTAATTAGCATTTACCCATTCCACAATGCCAGTCTCAGAGGTATCAATCACGTAACGTTGAGGGTTGATTTTGTAGGCAGTTTGAAGAACCTCTTCGGTAAACATGGTCGTTACATCTTTGCTGGCTTCTGTCGCAGTGTACCGGGTGTGGGGGTCAGTATCCTTGCCAATGTCATAGCAAACCAACCTCTTAGGGGAATACGTGTAAAGGTTTTTACCATCACTGGAATAGTCATATGCATTCTTATACGGGTCAAGGGCACCTGTTGCAGCGCTAATGCCATCACCAGGGTTGCTGTTAATATGACCGCCGACAAAGGTATTGCCATCTCGGTCGAGCTTAATGTAATTATCATTGCCATCAGAGACAACAATGTTATACTTGTCAGCCCAGGTGCAGTCTACGCCGACCCACTTGCCCTCGTCAGGCAACCAGACCTCGTTCCAGGCATGGCCTTCGCCGGCCAGACCGAAGGAATAGAAGCCGGCATTGCGGGCAGCTGCGTTAAACGCATTGGTATAAGTCCCGCAGGCACCGAGCAACTGTTTGGACTCATCCAAGAAAATGTCAAGCCCATTTTGCTGCAGGTCTTCACAGAATTTGTCCCAGTCACCGGTGTCATTTGCCGCAGGAGAATTACACTGGTAAACGTTGACTCCGACATCATTGAGTCTCTTTTCCATCTCAATGTGAGCGGGGCCGGCGCCTGCATACTCCATCTTCCGGCAAACCAGCTCAGCCAGATACTGCACCCGCTCCCGGTCAGAACCCAGTGAATCCAGCTTATCTTGGACCTTTCCTCGAACGGCGGTCCACGTGCCCGGAGAATTACCAAAAGCCTCAACTGCATACGCACCCCTGTCCACAGAGTGAACCCGCAACCCATTACTAAGGCTATACGCCTCGGCTTGCGGATAAGCGTAGTTAGGATGCGCAGAAGCGATTACTTTATTCCCAATAAAAACCTGGGTCCAATCAGTGTTTTCGCCAGACATAGCCCGACGGAGACTGCCGACCTTATCTTGGTCGACAAGCATTTGCACAACGGCGTTGAAAGTGGCCACTGCAGTACGCTCTAATTGGACCTGTTCCTTGCTGTCAGAGCTGGCATCATAGCCCAACAGCGCCTTCAGCTCCTTGCTGGCATACTTGTCAAAGTAGTTCTCTCTGGCCCAAGGCATATCCTCGGTAATGGTGATAGGCTTATCCAACAGCTCGCCAGAAGGATAGCCATAAGTCGGCCGGACCAGCTTGTCTTCCACAGGCTTCTGCGTTTCAGGCATCTCATACTCGATGTTCCGCCGGCTGCCGGCAGCATAGTAGACACTGCTGGTCTGATGCTCCTGCAGAGCCTTCAGCTTGGCAGGATTGCTGGAAAAGGTATAACGAGTAGCCAGCTTGGTATAGTCATTTGCATCCATGAACTCGGGGTCATTGTCCTGATAGGGGAATTCATAAGAAATACCGACGATGGAAGACTGCAGCTTCGCATCGGGGAAATTATTAAGAGTCGGAAGCTGGTATCCAGTCGGGAAAAACGAACAGCCAAAGTTGACGGCTTTGGCCAAATCACGAATCTTGAAGTAGTTATTCCAGCCAATCATGACAGGTTGCACGCCCTCTACAAGCTTGTCGTCCACATACAAATCCATGGTGGAATTGGTTGCAGTACGCACTTCAGTGGCCGGCCCCTCCGCCACATAAGGCTGCTGGTCGGCATAGTGATTATAGCGTTTGTTGGTATAGATGCGCATCTCGTTGGGCTTGGTAGAATCCCACATAACACAGAAGTCCAACGCATAGGCAATGTCACGGAGCTTCACATAGTTGGAGCTCCAGCCATTGTACTGCTGGATAAGATAGGCCGGAATGTCATTCAGCATGCGATAGGTAGTGTAAGGCCCAACTGGCAGGTCAGGCATAGACGGGTTATTGCCATGCATCACAGTGATGTTGGTGGTGGTAGGAGTTGCTACCATAGGGGCGTCGGTCTTACCTTCCAACTTTTCGGGCTGCGTAATGTGCAATACGCCCACTGTTCCCAACATTAGTGTGACTATCAAACACAGACTCATGATTCGTCTTCTCATATAAATAACCTCCTTAAAGGGTTTTACACTGTTAGCGTCATGATGGGAAAGAATACATTCTTCCTTCATCTTTATTTCTAGCCAATATAAATCAGTTTGTCAAGTCCGCTTGGATGTGTACTACCAGACATTCAGAACATAGAGCAGCTTAATGACAAACAAAGAAAGGACAAACGCTAGAATCGTCGTTACAACGCCCCAGAAAACCCATATGGCGGCAGCAGCACCGAAGCGACGCCAGGAGGAAGCGGCGTAATCGTAATCATCGTAGTGGTGCAATAAGCTTTTGAGTTTCACTCGCATAAAAACGACCCCCTTAAAACGTGAACCACACAACGCCAATGACCCGATTCACAGGAACACAACCGAGATAGCGGGAATCCACAGAGTTTGAGCGGTTATCGCCCATGAAGAACATCATACCGGGCGGGATAACGGTATCCGACAATTCTCCTGGCGTAGCGGCCCCGTGCAGATATGGCTCATCCAGCACCCTGCCGTTGAGAAATACTTGCCCGTCATGGATGGAAAGGTGGTCTCCCTCCATGGCGATGACCCGCTTAAGATATTGGACGGAATCAATAGAGAGGTCATAGGGGTGGAACACGATGCAGTCGCCCTGCTCCACCTTGTTCGTGCGGCGGTAGAGAAAGATGTCGTTGGGATAAAAGGTCGGCTCCATAGAGCTGCTTGGCACATGGCCGAGAGAGGAAAAAGCATAGACGGCAACGAGAGTAAGCACAACTGTAAGCGCAGAAATGAAAAGCCGCAGGAGGCAAAATGTTCGTTTGGACATAATCATGTGAACCCCTCCCATGCGTTCAGATGTATCATAACACAAACATGGATTGCAGGACAAGCGGAAAGCGCACGATCACCCCGGCCAATGGTTGCATTCGGGACACGCCTTCAACTTTTCAACGTACTCTTGGACGCCAAAGTCGAAGCTGTAAAGCCCCAGCAGCCGGTCACAGGCAGGCCAGAAGCTTTCGGGGATGTCAAGGGAGAAGGTGTACTTGCCAGCAAGGCCGGTGATGACGCCCTTGATGTTGGCCCGGCGAATGGTGTCAAAGAGAGGCCGCTCGTCACGGAGCATCTGTAGCAGATGCCTTATGCGTACTTTGCCCACCAGGAACTTGCCGGGAGTTTTGGCTGCAATGCACAGGTACCGCTGTTGGCGGTCGTCCATGCAGACAAAGATTTCTGGGGTGGAGCGGCAATAGAGGGTCTTCTCTAAGTGCAGCGTTCCGAGGAACGGAACTTTCTTGAAAGAAGCGACCATTATTTCACCTCATATATTGTTTTACGTCATTACTATCTAATCTTGCTTTTCTGCTCAGCGAACTCCATCTCGGAGTCTCGCATGGCTTCAATTACTTCATGGATAAACCCGGCATTCATGCCGGGAATGGTAAACAGGTAATTTTGCGTGACTTGCGTGAAGTCACGAAGATGCAGGAGTCTTCTGGCCTTCAGTTCGGAGCAGGCAGGCTCCGGAAAACGCTCTGCATAACAGGTGCGGTCACGCTTCAAAAACTCTTCTCTGGGCACAGGATTCTTCGTGGACCCCTTGAAATTGGGCTTCCCGGTAGAGGAGAGTAAAAGGCCATGCGCTGCCAGCGCATGGATGACTGCTTTGGCATCGCTCTGGCGGCCGTTGCGAATCATCGGGATTTGCTCAGCACTGAACTGGACAAGGGTTTCGGTATCGTTGATGTTGGCACGCTTGAGGATATTGTAGGTGTGAATGGGCAGATTCAGTTCTTCGAGTTTCATAATAGATTAACCTCCTGTTGAAAACAAAAAAGAGTATGGAACGCCCTTCGGCGTCCATACTCTATGTCATAGGGAAATACAGTGGTGGCTACCACTATCTGGGAATATAGCCAAAAAACGGCGATTTGTCAAGAGGGAAAGCGGAATTTTGTCGAGAAAATTCGAGCCATCTTTAGAAATCCGGCAGTTCCTCTTCGGTTCGTGCTGTATGGAGAACTTTAGTAAAATCCAGATGGCGGTAAATTTCCATAGTCGTCCTTGGGCTGGCGTGGCCAAGCTCTTGGCTGAACTTCGCCAAATCAAAATCGGGGTCGGTGCAGTGAGTATTATAGTAGTGAGTAACGTAAGAGTGCCGCAGACCATGGACATTGACGCTGTGGGACAGCTTGATTGCTTTGCAAATTCGGTTGTGTGCATCTAAGGTGTTTGCATGGGAAGCACCGCCAAAAGGGAAGACGGTTGCACCACAGATGAACTTATGCTGCTCCCGGTATCCTTTGTAGGTGTCGGCAATTTCCTTTAGACGCTCCTTGAGCTGATGGCCTTCATACTGCCGCTTCGCCGCTTCACAGTCGGCAATCTCTTTTTCCTCTAAAACGACCGTTTGCGTGTTGAAAACCTCACGTAGAGCACGGATATCGGCAAGGGCTTTCTTGTTGAGGACAATGATTCGACGTCCGCTCTTAGTTTTGGGTGACTGTATAATGCGCTGACCATTGGAACGAGCGACATTTTTGCTAATGGTCAGGCTCTTGCTACGCTCATCGAAGTCGTCCCATGTGAGGGCAAGGGCTTCACCGGACCGAAGCCCAGTGTGCAGAATAAGCAATAGCCGAAGACCGGCGGGATGGGCGGGAATGACTTCGCCTGCGTGTTTGGTGTACTTTTTCGGGGTATATGTTTTGGCACACTCGGCCTCGTAGATGGCTATTTCCTCATCGGTCATCCAGTTGTCTCCCACAAATTCCTTGTTACTGCCTTTTCTTTTTCGAGGGCCTTCAGAGTTTGGGATATCGAAATGAATCACAGGGACAGACAGGATGAAACCATCGGCACAAGCCTTCTCCAAAACACCGATAACGATTTGCTTTACCTTCCGCTGAACGCTTGGTGAATAGCCGCTGGTCGCAAGGCTCTTTTTCACTATGTCCTCATTTATGTTTTCGAGATAGCAATCGCCAAACAGTTCGTTAGCAATGGCTATATCACCTCGGAAGGTTTGGATAGAACGCTCTTTTTTTAATCTGCCATCCGTTTCTTTCTTTTCTTGAAAGGCCGGAACGGCAGCTCGGAAGGTCACTCCGCTCTTTGTAATGCTCTCCCTGAATGCGAGGTCTTTATTGACTTTCTTTAGAAATGCTTCCGCTTCTTTTCTTGTTTTAAAATTCCTTGACTGAGCATGCCCGTTAGCGTTATAATGAACTGCTCGGTAGGGCGCATTTTTATAGCGAGGGTCGGCCAATTTGGTAACGTATCCTGTCCCCTTTTCTCGCCTTTTTCTTGCTTGAGGAGTGCTGCTGGCGGTATCTTGTTTGTTTGCCACTTCAGTCACCGTCCTTTATGCTCATTATAGACAAGGAACGTCTTGCTGTCAATGATGTGTCATGCTATTATCATGCTATTAGACGAGAAAAGGCGAAAAAGGAAGAGATTAGGCGAGAAGATGAAGTGGCCAAACAGAACGGAATTCGTTGAAATTTCTGAGGTTTAGGCGCACTTTTGGCGGAATAGCCATAAGGGAATGTCAGCTTCCCAAGCTGAACACGAGGGTTCGATTCCCTTCACCTGCTCCAAAAAGAAACACCGCTTGGCGGTGTTTCTTTTTGCTTTGTCACCACGCACAAAAAATATTTTCCTCTCCTGACAGTATTTGTTGAAAAACGCTTTTGGAGGTGGTAAAATAGGAATCAGCAACCGGCCGCTGCGGCGGCTACGGCGGTTCAACGCCGAATTTGATCAATAAGGAGAGGACAAACATGAAAGTTTACAAGACCGCGGATTACGCCGCTATGTCCAAGAAGGCGGCCAACATCATCTGCTCCTTGGTGGTGCTGAAGCCCGACTGTGTGCTGGGCTTGGCCACCGGCTCCAGCCCGGTGGGCACTTACAAGCAGCTCATCGAGTGGAACAAGGAGGGTTACCTGAGCTTCGCCCATGTCAAGACCGTCAATTTGGACGAGTACCGCAATCTGCCCGTCACCCACGACCAGTCCTACCGCTATTTTATGAACGACAACCTCTTCGACCATGTGGACATCGACAAGTCGGTGACCAACGTGCCCGACGGCATGGCCGCCGACATCGAGGCCGAGTGCAAGCGGTACGACGCGCTGGTGGCCTCTCTGGGCGGCGCGGATCTGCAGCTTTTGGGCATGGGCCACGACGGCCACATCGGCTTCAACGAGCCCTGCGACGAGTTCCCCGTGGGCACCC
Organism: uncultured Oscillospiraceae bacterium; assembly: GCA_949093475.1. GTDB lineage: Bacteria > Bacillota > Clostridia > Oscillospirales > Oscillospiraceae > MGBC124762. The sequence goes on along the minus strand of CARXAY010000011.1, from coordinate 5,439 downwards.
ATTTGGTGGATCTTGACCCCATGACGCTGGAGGCCAACGCCCGCTTTTTCGATAACGACCCTAAGAAAGTGCCCAATCAGGCGGTGACTATGGGCATCGGCACGATCATGTCCGCCAAAAAGATCCTTGTGGTGGTCTCCGGCGCGGACAAGGCCGGCATCGTGGCAAAGGCCCTCCTCGGCCCTGTCACTCCGCAGGTGCCTGCCTCCATCCTCCAGTTCCACCCCGACGTCACCATCGTGGCTGACGAGGCCGCGCTGGCGGAGTATATCAAGGAGGGCGGCAAGGTATGCGACTGACCGGCGCTCAGGTCTTTCATCCCCGCAAGGGCTTCGTGCTGGGTGAGGTTTGTACGGAGGGTAAGGTGCTTACCGAGCAGAGCGGGGACAAGGCCGTCGACCTGCCCGGGTGCTACGTCATCCCCGGCCTCATCGACCTCCATTTCCATGGCTGCGTGGGAGAGGACTTCTCCGACGCCACCCCCGACGGTCTGCAAAAGATCGCCGACTATGAGCTGTCCCGGGGCATCACCGGCATCTGCCCGGCGGGTATGACGCTGGGGGAGGACACCCTCACCGCCATCTGCCAAAACGCCGCCGCCCATATGGAGGGGAACAAGCCCGGCGCGGAGGTTCTCGGTCTCCATCTGGAGGGGCCGTTCATCTCCATGGCGAAAAAGGGCGCGCAGAACGGCGACTTTGTCCACGCCCCCGACGGCGATATGCTGGAGCGGCTGCAAAAGGCCGCCAAGGGTCATGTGAAGCTGGTGACCATGGCCCCCGAAGAGCCGGGGGCGATCGAGTTTATCCACAAGGCAAACGAGCTGGGGGTGCGGGTGTCTCTGGGACACACCACCGCCGACTACGACACCGCCACCGCCGCCTACAACGCCGGCGCGCGGCAGGCGACCCATCTCTTCAACGCCATGCCCCCCTTTACCCACCGCGAGCCGGGGGTCATCGGCGCGGCCGCCGATCAGGAGAAGGTCATGGTGGAGCTGATCTCCGACGGCGTCCACGTCCACCCCAGCGCAGTGCGAACCATGTTCAAGGTGTTCGGCGCGGAGCGGATGATCCTGATTTCCGATTCCCTCCGCGCCGCGGGCATGGGAGACGGCGAGTATCCTTTCGGCGGGCAGTATATCGAAGTCCACGGCGCACGGGCCACCATTCTGGGCCACCCCGAAACGCTGGCCGGCTCGGTGAGCGACCTGATGGGCTGCGTCAAGCGGGCCACCGAATTTGGCATCTCCCTCCACGCCGCCGTCACCGCCGCCTCGGTGAACCCCGCCAAGGCGCTGGGGGTCTATGACCGTCTGGGCAGCTTGGACGCGGGGAAGGACGCCAACTTCGTGGTGCTGAACCCCGATTACTCCCTCAAGGCCGTGGTATTCCATGGACAGGTGGTCTCCGGCGCGCTGTAAGGCCGCCGCACCGCTGCAGAAAGTAGAAAAAAGCAAAAAGAGACCCGATGCGCCGCATCGGGTCTCTTTTTGCTTCCAAACAAAGCGGGGAGGTTACTGGGGGATGACGTTCACCGCGCGGAGCTTGCCGTTGCCGCGGGGATCGGGCTCGGTGTCGAAGGTGACCTTCTGGCCCTCGGCCAAAGTCTTGAAGCCCTCAGCCTGGATGGCGGAGAAGTGGACGAACACGTCCTCGCCGCCCTCGTCGTTGGCGATGAAGCCAAAGCCCTTGGTCTCGTTGAACCACTTAACTGTTCCCTGATACATTTTAACGACCTCCAAAAATTTGTTCCGTCTGCAAAACAAAAGGCCCACGCTTCGTAAGTCACGACAATGATGACTTACGCACCGTGAGCCAAGTTGCACATTCAGACTTAGCGTTAGTATAACACACCTTTTGGATCATGTCAACGATAACTTTTGTCAAGTCAAGCAGTATTGCTCCACCGCCATGCCCACGCCGCCCTCGGCGTTGCTCCCGGTGACGAATTTCGCCGCCGCTTTGGCTTCCTTGGTGGCGTTGGCCATGGCAAAAGACCACCCCGCCCATTCCAGCATTTCCAGATCGTTGTCCGCGTCCCCAAAGGCCATGACCTGCGAGGGGTTCAGCCCCAGCTTGCCCGCGAGAGCCGCAAGGGCGCGGCCTTTGTTTACCCCGCGGGCAGTCAGCTCCAGATTGGTCTGGAGCGCGCCGGTGACCTCCAAAGGCCCGGTGGACAGCAGCTCTTCCACCACCGCCCCGCGCTGCCGGGCGTCCACATAGAAGATGTCGAACTTCTCCGCCTGTACCTTCCCGGCAAAATCGGCCATATCGGGGACAAGCTGCACGCTTCGCATAAATACGTCATAAAAAGCGGGGGAGAGGCAAAATTCCTGCGCGCCGTCCAGCTCGTCGGCCTGCATATAGTTTCTCCCGTCCACATACAGCTCGTAGTAAAGCCCATATTTGCGGAGGATGCGGATGATCTCCACGCACTGGGAAGCGTCCATGGGAAATTTCACAAGGGGGGCTTCGTCGGCGGCGTCCAGTGCCAGCGCGCCGTTGGCGGTGATGCCGTAGGAGACGCAGCCCAGCGTTTGGGCCGTCTCCTGCACCAGCGACCAGCTTCGCCCGGTGGCGATGGCGATCTTCACCCCCTTGGCCGCGGCGGCGCGGAGGGCGTCAAGGTTGCGCTGGGGGATGGCGGCGTGGTCAGGGCCGAGGAGCGTGCCGTCCAGATCCAGCGCGATCAAACGGATATCGGGAGTCATTTTGCTTCGTCCTCCTGAGGCTTGTCCTCTGCGGGAGCGGCCGCCTCCTTCTCCGCGTCCTCGTCGGCCAGATCAGCCACGGTCAGGGCCATCAGGTCGTCCTTGCCGGGGGCTTCCATGGACGCCACCCGGTCGGCCTGCCGGGCAATGCCCCGCTCAAAGATGTTGCGCACGTCCCGGGCGTTGCCGAAGTTCTCGTCCCGGCAGGCGTACATCTCCCGCAAAAACTCCTTGGCGTAGTCCTCCGCCTCCCCGTCCAGGGTGTAGCCGTTCTTTTTGCACATGGACCGGAAGATCTGGAGCATCTGCTCCCC
>CARXAY010000011.1:0-2402 GCA_949093475.1 uncultured Oscillospiraceae bacterium | reverse complement strand
TTCTCGTCCCGGTTTTCGTAGAGCTGGCGGAAGGCGTCCACGCAGAACTTATCCGTCTCCTCGTCGATGGTGTAGCCGTTTTTGGCGCACATGGAGCGGAAAATGGACATGAGCTGGTCGCCGTTATAGTCCTCGAAGGTGAAATATTTATTGAAGCGGCTCTCCAAGCCGGGGTTGGAGTTGATGAAGTCCCCCATCAGGTCGGTATAGCCGGCCACGATGACAATGAGGTCGGAGCGGTGATCCTCCATCCCCTTCAGAAGAGCCTCGATGGCCTCTTGACCGAAGTCGGTGGGGGAGTCGTGGTTGGAGAGGGCGTAGGCCTCGTCGATGAACAGCACGCCGCCCAGCGCCTTTTGAATGACCTCGTTGGTCTTAATGGCGGTCTGGCCCACAAAGCCCGCCACCAGCCCGGAGCGGTCTACCTCAATGAGTTGGCCCTTGGACAGCACGCCGATGGCATGGTAGATCTGGGCCAGCAGACGGGCCACCGTGGTCTTGCCCGTGCCGGGATTGCCCATGAACACCAGATGCAGGCTCATGGGGGGAACGGGCAGGCCCTCCTTTTCCCGAAGCCTGCGGACTTTCACCAGATTGATGAGGCTTTTCACGTCCGCCTTGACCTTTTCCAAGCCGCACAGCTCGTCCAGCTGGGCCATCAGCTCGTCCAGCGAGGGAGCGGGGGCTTCCTCGGTTTTAGCGGCGGCTTCGGCGGTCTGAGCGCCGCTGCCCTGCGCGGCCGCGGCGGGGACGCCCGGCTCTTGGGGCGCGTCGCCGGAGGGGGTGACGAAGTCCTGAATGTGCAGCTTCGCCTTGTCCGAGGGGATCTCAGAGCCGTCGCACAGGGCAGTGAGGGCGTCGGCGCAGTCGTTGACAAAGGCGGCTTCCTTCTCGCTGACCACGTCGTCCACCGCTGCAAAGAGGAGGAGCATGAGGGTGAAGGTGTCGATGAACCGCCGGGACAGCTTTTTCCCTGTCAGCTTGTCCAGCTGGATCAGCCTTTGGAAAAACGCCGGGGGCTGAAAACCGGGGTACTCGCTCACCTGCGTGGCAAGATCCCAATAGAGGATGGAGGGCACGCTGCTGCCCTTGCAGTAGATGGCGTTGTAATACTCTACGTGCTTCGGGCCGAGGCCGCCGTCCTTGGCCCAGACGCCCATGGCGGTTTTCCGCATGAAAGCGTCGATCTCCTTGGTGAAGCTGAGGCGCACCGCCGGATCGGGAATGAGCCGCCGGAAGGCGGAGATCCCCTCGTCATACTGCTTGTGTACCATTCCCGCCGTCATGGAAGTTTTCACGCCCCACCACACCCTTTCTAACATTCGACCAACACCATACCATAATTTGTCCGATTTTGCAAGGGAAACTCGGGCGGAATAGGGGAAAGGAAAGGGTTTTTGCCCACCAAAAATTTTTTAGGAAATTTTCATAAAAAGTATTGACATATTCCTTAAGGTGTTGTACAATGTAGCCAGAAAGGAAAGGTGAGTCCAATGGGCTAAGAAAAGGCCAACGGCCAGAGCTCAAAGAAGCACGAACCAGCAAGATTCCTTTCAGGACAGGAAGCCGGAGCAATTTTTCTCTCAACCAAACCATCGCGTAGCGCGAACAAAGCACACGGCAGGATGACCCAAGCAGACCAAAAAGCGCAAGGAAGAAAAGAAGCAGCAAAGAAAACCCAAAGCGCGCAAGCAAGGAACGCAAAGAGGTCAACGGAACGTGGCAACCGGTTTGAAGCAGGAGGCAGAAGAACAGCTCGGACATTCCTGAACGCAAAATCTGTAGAAAGTCGAGGTTGAGAACGTGGAAATTCAGAACGAGCAGTGATCCCCCCAGTCGGCAGACGGCTGGGGGGATTACTTTTTTGCTTGTTTCTCAACTAAAACTGTGATAAACTGTATCATCATGCTTAGATAAGGGAGGGGACGCCATGAACGCCATTGTCGCCGTGGACGAAAACTGGGGGATCGGGCAAAATGGGGACTTGCTGGTTCGCATTTCCGCCGATCTTCGCCGCTTTAAGGAGCTGACCACCGGCCACGCGGTGATCTTGGGGAGAAAGACCCTTCAAACCTTTCCCGGCGGGAAGCCTCTGGTCGGGCGGGAAAACTTAATTATGTCAACCACTATGGGCAACGTCCCGGACGGGGCGAGGGTGTTTTGCAAGTGGGACAGCCTGCTGGCCTATGCGCCCAAGGATGCGTTCGTCATTGGCGGCGCGTCGGTTTACTGCGGGCTGCTGCCCCACTGTGACAGGGTCTATGTGACGAAGATACATAAAAGCTTTCCGGCGGACGCATTCTTCCCCAACTTGGACGAGAAAAGGGACTGGCAGGTCACGGAGACGCAAGGGCCTTTTGAGGAGAACGGCCTGCGCTTTTCCTATGTGACCTACGAAAGGG
>CARXAY010000010.1 GCA_949093475.1 uncultured Oscillospiraceae bacterium | reverse complement strand
TCGCTGGTGAAGGTGACCTTGGAGGCGTGGAAGCCGATCACCGGGCCGTCCGGGCCGGGGTTCTGGGTAATGACGGCGGTGAGGATGGCGTTCAGCTCGGCGGCGTTTTTGGGCTGGCGCACCAGCACCACCTCAAATTTCCCGTCGTCTAACTTCACGTCCTTGGCGGGCAGCCCCCGGAAGCCGCCCACGGAGCGGGTGTTGCTCACCATGCCGAAAATGAAGTCCCCGGAGACCTCGCCGCCGTCCCAAGTCACGGTCATGGGCACGCTCTTGATCGCCCCAAGGCGGCCGATGCCCTCCAGAATGTAGGCCAAATGGCCGAACAGGTTCTTGAACCGCTGGGGCGTGCCGTAGCTCACGTCGGTGAACGCGCCGAAGGCGGCGACGTACACGAAGGGGGCGGCGTTGAAGCGGCCCATGTCGCAGGCCATGGACGGCCCGGTGACCGCCACATTGGCCGCCAGCGCCATATCCCGGGGCAGGTTGAGGTTTTTGGCGAAATCGTTGGTCGTCCCCGCAGGAACATAACCCAAAACGGGCGGGTCGGACAGCTCCATCAGGGCGGTGACCACCTCGTGAAGCGTGCCGTCGCCGCCGCAGCAGACGATCCGGCGGTAGTGCTTCCCGATGCCCGCCACCACGCGGGTGGCGTCCCCCACCCCCCGGGTGGGATAGACGGCGGGGAGGTAGCCCTGATAGGTAAACGCATCGATGATCTGAGACAGGTTGGCGGTGACCCGCCCCTGCCCGGCGTGGGGGTTGTAGACGAACAGCATCCGTTTCATAACAGCCCGTTTCCCTCCTAAGCTGTGTTTATCGCTATTTTAGCCTGCTCTTACAGTAAAAGCAAGGAAGAATTTGTGAACAAATGGAGAAATGCGGTCTGTGGGATACGACGGGAAAGCCCCCTTTTGAAAGGGGGTGTCGGACGCGAAGCGTCTGACGGGGGATTGTTCGGTACGGCAAAAGTTCACAATCCCCAGTCAGCCTTCGGCTGACAGCCCCTTTCCAAAGGGGCCAAAGGGCATCGCGCCGTCGGGTCACGGCAGCGTAACCGTCAAAGTGCGGTACTCCTCCGCCGCCTCCGCGGCGATGCTCTCCAAATGGGCGTTTCCGCCGTTGGCCCGCCAGAGGGCGATCCCCTCGGCGTAAGGGGTCAGGTCAAAGGCTGCGCCGGAGAAATACGCCGTATTGAGCCGGGCAATGGTGTCTGCCAGCAGGGCGGTCTCCTCCTCAGAAAGCCCGCTGTCCGCCAACCGCTCGGCGGTCTTGCTGCGGTTGACGGCGGTCATAAATTCCTCGCTATAGGCGGCGAAATCCAGCAAATTCGGGTCGGTTTCCCCCTTTTCCTTCGCCCAGCTTGACACGTCCAGCTCCTTCGTTTGATAGGAAAAGGTCTTTCCGTCATAGGTGATGACGCCGTACTGGTTGGGACAGATGGACAGGGCGGAGGTTGCCACCTCCGGCACTGCCCCGTCCACGATGTGCTGGTTGTGGAGGTGGCCGCTGAGGTTGCAGATCACGCCGTATTTCTCATAGAGGGCCCGCAGGTCGTCTCCGCCCACGATCTGATACCCCCAAGTGAACCGGGGGTTGTGGATGTCCATGTTCTGGTGGCTGGCGGCGACCACCTTCGCCCCCGCGCGCTTGGCGGCCTTGAGCTGCCGCTCCACCCATTTCATGGTCTCCTCCGTCACCGAACACCACGCCCCGGCGTTGGTATCCAGCATCAGCACCCGCAGATCCTTGCGGGGAGCATAGACATAGCTGAGGGACGCTTCATCCCGGCTCAGCGCCTGCTCAAGGCCGAAGGGCGCGTAAAGGGCGGCGAAGTCCTCGGCGGCGATCCCCTCCGTGGAGGCGTAGGTCTCCCCCGAAAAGGACAGGGCGGAGTCCGAGTCCAGATCGTGGTTGCCGGGGATGACCAGCGTCTGTATCCCCGCCTCTTGGAGCTTTTGAAGGAGCTTCACCAGATCCTCATGGCTGGCCTTCGCCCCCAAAAGGGTGAGGTCGCCGGTGAGAAGCACCGCGTCCGGCTGCAGCGCCGTCATTTCCGCCACAAAGGTCTCCATGATCTCCTGAATGTAGAGCATGGCCTTGCCGTCGCTATGCTCCACCATGGTGCGGAAGGTCTCGCCGTTGTCGCAGATGGCGGGGGAGATGTAGTGAAGGTCGGTGGCCACCGCCAGCGTCACCGGCGCGGCGGCGCAGGTCTCCGGGGGCACGTCCTCCTTGGGGGCACAGGCGGGCAGCAGCAGAAGGAGGGCGGCCAGCCCCGCCGCCAAGCGCCGCCGCCTACCCATTGCCCGCCACCATGGCCTGATAGCCCGCACCCCATGTGAGCATCGCGTCCAAAATGGGCTTCAGGCTGTAGCCCAGCTCCGTCAGGGTGTACTCCACCCGGGGTGGAACTTCGGGAAACACCTTCCGGGTGAGCAGGCCGCTTTCCTCCATCTGCCGCAGCTGGGCGGTGAGTACCTTTTGGCTCACGCTGCCGATGGAGCGGCGCAGCTCCCCGAACCGCTTTGTCCCCGTGAGCAGGTCGCGCAGGATCAGCACCTTCCATTTGTCGCTGATGAGGGTCAGCGTGGTCTCCACCGGACACGCAGGCAAACTTTTTTGTTCCATGAAACCCTTCTCCCTTCTCCCTTCTCAATAGTATCTTTTTGGTAACTACGGCACAATATTGTGCTTACTTTACAATTGTTCCCTACGGAGATATTCTATCATCAACGAGGGCAGACCGCAAGAGCGTCCTTGAAAAATCTCAGGAGGTACGGTATCATGAACAAAAGCACCTTTACTACGGTTCGTCTGGACAAGGCCGTTGTCGCCCTCTATGATTTCGGCGGGATCAAGCTCCACGCCTACCAGACCAACGATCCCATCAGCGACGAGGTCTTTGTGGTGGAGAAGGCGGGCAAGGCCGTGGTCATCGAGCCGCCCTGCTTCTTTGACAACTGCCGGGAGCTGGCCGCGTATTTGAAGGACTTGACCGTGGAGGGGGTTTTGGTGGCCTATCACGGCGCAGGGGCGTCCTTCCTGCCCAGCGTTCCCAAGTACGCCACCCAAAACGCGGCGGAGTATTCCGCAAACGGCGGCGGCAAGGCCCTCATCGACAGCTTCACGGTTGCCTTTGGGGAGAGCTTTGACCCCTCCGTCCACCAGATCACCAATGTGCTGAAAGCGGGGCCGGTGACCATCGGCGGCATCGACTTTATCGTCCACCCCACCGCCGAGGCCTTTGACGTGGAGATCCCCGAGATCAACGCGGTCTACACCCATATGCTGGGCCACGACTGCCACTCCATCGTGGCCGGGACGGGCCACGCCGACGGCATCATCGCCCAGCTCAAGGAGTATCAGGCCAAGGGCTTTGACCTGATCCTCACCTCCCACTATACCCCGGAGGATCTGAAGGACGCCCAGACCAAGATCGACTATCTGGAGACGCTGAAGGTCATCGCCGCCGCCAGCGCCGACGCGGAGAGCTTCAAGGCCGCGGTTCAGGCGCGCTATCCCGCTTACAGCGGCGGCAACTATCTGGACATGACCGCGGGGTTCTTCTTCCCCTAAGCTCCCCGCCCCCAAAGGAGGGTCTTTTATGAACCGCGCACAGCAGCTCGCCTATCTCAACCAAGCCCTTCTTGCCGACCTCCCCCAGCTTGCGGGGGAGGTCGCAGCCCTGCCCGGAGACGAGGCCGCCCAGCGCCGCCTTCTTCGCGCCCTGATGAACCTCCGCCCGGCGGAGCTGCCCCTTGACCCGGAATTTCTCACCGTTCAGGATGCGTTCCTCTCCGCCGAACGGGAGGCCAAGGGGGTGGTGGACGCGGCCGGTTTGCCCGACCTCCCCGGCCACCCCGGCATTTCTCTTTGGCAGGGGGACATCACCCGGCTCAAGGCGGACGCCATCGTCAACGCCGCCAACTCCGCCCTGCTGGGCTGTTTTCACCCCTGCCACGGGTGCATCGACAACGCCATCCACTCCGCCGCCGGGCTGCAGCTCCGCGCCGCCTGCCACCAGCTCATGGCGGCGCAGGGCCACGACGAGCCCACAGGGCAGGCAAAAATAACTGCTGGTTACAATCTGCCCGCCAAGTACGTTTTGCACACCGTCGGCCCGGTCATTCGGGGCGCGGTGACTGACGGCGACCGGGGACTGCTGGCCTCCTGCTACCGCTCCTGCCTGGAGCTGGCGGACCAGCGCGGCGTTGAAAGCGTCGCCTTCTGCTGCATTTCCACCGGGGAATTTCGCTTCCCCAACGAGGAAGCCGCCTCCATTGCGGTGGAAACGGTCACAAAGTTCCTTCAAACTCCCTCCAGTATTCAAAAGGTGATCTTTAATGTTTTTCAGGACAGAGACCTGCAAATCTACCGCTCCATCCTCGGCCAAGCTCGCTGAGCTGAACGCCGCCCTTGCCTCCGCAGACGCCGTGGTCATCGGCGCGGGGGCGGGGCTTTCCGCCGCCGCAGGGTTTTCCTATTCCGGGGCGCGGTTTGAGGAGAATTTCCCGGACTTCCGCGCCGCATACGGGATTCAGGATATGTACTCCGGCGGCTTTTACCCCTTTGAAACGCCGGAAGAACGGTGGGCCTTTTGGTCGCGGCACATCCTGCTCAACCGCTATACCGACCCGCCCAGCCCCCTTTACCGGGAGCTGTTGGCTTTGGTGGAAGGCCGGGACTATTTTATCCTGACCACAAATGTTGACCACTGCTTTCAAAAGGCAGGGTTTGACAAAACCCGGCTGTTCTACACGCAGGGGGACTACGGCCTCTTTCAGTGCAGCCGCCCCTGCTGTCAGGAAACTTGGGACAACGAGGCCGCCGTCCGGCAGATGGCGGAGCGGCAGCGGGGGATGAAGATCCCCGCCGACCTGATCCCCCGCTGCCCCCACTGCGGCGCACCGGCGGTGATGAATCTGCGCTGTGACGACACCTTTGTGGAGGACGAGGGCTGGCACGCCGCCGCAGCGCGGTACGCCGCTTTTTGGGAAGCCCACGCCCAAGGGCGCGTCCTCTTTTTGGAGCTGGGGGTGGGCTACAACACCCCCGGCATTATCAAATATCCCTTCTGGCGCATGACCCAAAAAAATCCCGACGCGGTCTACGCCTGCGTCAATCAGGGGGACGCCTTCGCGCCGCCCCAATTGAAGGGACGGGCCATTGCCATCGACGGCGACATCGCCCAAGTCATCAGACAACTATCCGTATAAAAGAAGGTGTGGTATCCAAATCGGATACCACACCTTTTACTTACAGAATATCCAGCAGATCCGCCGGGGTCTCCAGCACATAGTCCGCATCGGGGATCACCTCAAAGGGCGCGCCCCAGCGGGCAAAGGCAAACTTGATCCCCGCGCCATGGGCGCATTTCCAGTCTCCCAGCCGGTCGCCGATGTAGAGGACGCGCTCCGCCCCCACCCCCGCCAGCTCCAAATACTTCAAAAGCGGCTCGGGGTCGGGCTTGTGCTTTTGGGTGTCCTCCTCCAGCACTTGAATGTCGAAAAACGTCGAAAGGCCCATGGGCACGAAGCCCCGGTCATACTCCCGCCGCCTCTTGGAGGACACCACCGCCATGGGATAGCCCTTGTCCCGCAGGGCCTGCAGCAGCTCCAGCACCCCGTCGTAGGGGGCGATGGTGTCGTCGTAGTCGTGGACGTGTTCGGCCCAGTAGGGGTAGATCACGTCGGCGTCGGTGACCCCCAGACGGGCCAGCGCGTCCATGCCGGGGATGCCGAACACGGGGGACAGCTCCTCCAGCGAGGGGGACGAGCCGTGGAATTTGATAAGGGTGTCCTGAAGGGCCTTCATGTTGGCGTATTCGCTGCTGATGAGGGTGCCGTCGATGTCAAAGGCAAGGTGGGTGAAGGGCATAGGGTGGGCCTCCTTTTTCAAATGCCGTCAGGCGGGCGGCTGGGGACAGCCGCCCCTACGATTTTAACGAATCGTTCGTTTCTCTCGTAGGGGCCGATGTCCTCATCGGCCCGCGTTCCCGTTCGTGCCCCCATTATAACACATCTTGCCGGAAAATAAAAGGCGGCGCAACCCCGAAGGGTCGCGCCGCCCATGTAATCGCCGCGTGGGCCGCAGCTTTATTTCAGGAAACCTTAAGAGGTCAATTACTTGACCAATTTCTCCATCTCGTCAAACACGAACTGCACCTTCGGGCCAACGATGACCTGAACGGCAGTCTTGCTGGGACGGATGATGCCGGAAATGCCGGAAGACTTGATCTTCTTCTCGTCCACCTTCAGGTTGTCCTTGACTTCCAGACGCAGACGGGTGATGCAGTGGTCAAGCTCCGTGACGTTCTCCTTGCCGCCCAGGCCCTCAAGAATGATCTTGGCCATGGCAGTGTAGTCGTTGTTGGCCAGCTCGATCTTCATCTCGCCCTCCTGATCGTCGTCCTCACGGCCGGGGGTCTTGAGGTCGAACTTCTTGATGGCGAAATAGAACACGAGGAAGAACACAATGAAGGCGACGATGCCGATGGGGAAGACCAGCCAAGTCTTAGCATGGGCAGGCAGGCTGGCGGAGAAGACCAAGTCGGTCGCGCCGGCGGAGAAGCAGAAGCCCGCGCGGAAGCCCAGAGCCACGGTGACCATGGCGAAGATGGCGTACAGCAGGGAGTACACGATGTACAGCGGGAAGGCAAGGAACATGAAGGAGAACTCGAAGGGCTCGGTGACGCCGCAGATAAAGGCGCAGATCGCGGCAGAGCCGGCGATACCGATGGTGGCCTTGCGCTTCTCGGGCTTGGCGGTGAGGATCATGGCCACAGCCGCGCCGGGGATACCGAACATCATGGAGGGGAAGAAGCCGGCCATGTACTGACCAACGCTCCAAGAGATGTTGGTGCCCATCAGCTCCTTGCTGATGATGCCGGCCTGACCGCCCCAGTAAGCGGACAGGTCGCCCAGACCGATGGTATCAAACCAGAACACGTTGTTCACGGCGTGATGCAGGCCGGTGGGGATCAGCAAACGGTTGAGGAAGGTGTAGATACCGACACCCGCGACGCCGGCGTTGGCGGCCAGAGCGCCGAGGTTGACCAGCAGGGTGAAGATCAGCGGCCACACAAAGACCAGCACGATGGAGGCCACGATGGACACAACGCCGGTGACGATGGCCACGCTCCGCTTGCCGGAGAAGAAGGCCAGCACGTCGGGCAGCTTGGTGTCCTTAAACTTGTTGTAGCACAGAGCGCCGATGATACCGGCGAGAATGCCGATGAAGGGGTTGGCGATCTTGCCGTAAGCCACGCCCCAAGTCTCGTTATTCTCAACGAGGCTGGGGATGATAGCGCCGGCGCTGCCGACCAGAGTGGTCATCATCAGCCAAGAGACCAGAGCGGCCAAGCCGCCGGTACCGTCGCTGTTCTTGGACAGGCCAACGCCCACGCCGATGGCGAAGAGGATGGCCATGTTGTCGATCAGCGCGCCGCCGGCCTTCACAAGGAACAGACCGGCAGAATACATAAAGCCGGAAGTAGCGCCCTCAGCACCCATAACGGCGGGAGCCAGAGCATAACCGATACCCATCAAAATACCACAGATGGGCAGCACGGCGACAGGCAGCATCAGCGCCTTGCCGAGCTTCTGCAGACGTTTCATCATAATGCAATTTTCCTCCTTTTAGAAATACTCTCTCGGATTCCCCTTATCTTCATCCGCCGGCCCACGACGGCAAGGAGACAAATAAGTAGGTCGGGCTGGTTACAGGTTCTCCTTCAAGAACTTTTCCAGCCCGGCGGCGGCGGCGTCCTCGTCCTCGCCGCTGCAGGTGACGGTAAGCTCCATTCCCTGCTTGGCGGCCAGACGCATGATGGCCATGAGCCGCTTTGCGTCCGCCGAACCACCCGGGGCGGTCAGCGTGATGGTGCTCTTATACCCGACCGCTTCCTTGGCCAGCATACCCGCGGGCCGGGCGTGCAGACCGGCAGGGTCGGCGATCACGTGCGTGAAACTCTTCATGCTGTTCACCTCCTTAACAGGACGTTGAGGTTTTCACTCTTATTTTCCCAGTTCCAGCACCAAATCGCCGGGGGCGACGGTCTGGCCGGCATGGATGTTGACGGTGGCATAGTCGGGGGTGTTGCAGATCACCAGCGGGGTGATCACGTCATACCCGGCGGCGGAGATGGCGGCCACGTCAAACTCGATGAGCAGGTCGCCCTTTTTCACCTTATCCCCCGTTTTCGCGTGGACGGTGAAATGCTCGCCCTTGAGGTTCACCGTGTCCAGACCCACATGGATCAGGATCTCCGCGCCGAAGTCGGCCACAAGGCTGACGGCGTGGCCGGTGTCAAACATCAGATCCACAGAGGCGTCGCAGGGAGCGAACACCTTGCCCTCGGTGGGGCGAAAGGCGATTCCCTTCCCCAAGATCTCCTCCCCGAAGGTGGGGTCGGACACCTCGCTGATGGGGACGGCCTCTCCGGCAACGGGGGCGTACACTGCGTCCAGCGCGGGGGTCTTGGCCTCGCCGCCGCCGAACAGGTTTTTGAAAAAGCCCATTTTTCATTCCCTCCCTTGCGGCTGACAGCGCCGCAGTTTTATGAGTATACCAAAAATCTCCGGGTTTGCCAACCCTTTTTTCGTTTTTTCTGTCTCAGCTCTCGCACACCGCCCGGCGAACCTTCAAAATGGAGGCGGCGGCCACGGAAAGCTCATCAATGCGGTTTTCCACAAAGAAGGAGGTCATGTTGGTGTTTGCGCCGGCCTCGCCGCAGATGCCCACCCAGATCCCCGCGGCGTGGGCGTTGCGGGCGGTGATCTCGATCATGCGGCGGATGGCGGGGTCTTCGGCGTTGAAGATGTTGCTCACCTTGGCGTTCATCCGGTCGGCGGCCAGCGTGTACTGGGTCAGGTCGTTTGTGCCGATGGAGAAGAAGTCCACCAGCTTAGCCAGCTCGTCGCTCATAATGGCGGCGGCGGGGGTCTCGATCATCACGCCGATCTTGATGTCGTCGGAGACGGGAACGCCCTCCTTAAGCAGCTCCGCCTTGAGGGAGGTCAGCAGCTCCTTGGTCTTCATCACCTGCGTGACGCTGGTGATCATGGGGAACATGATATGGAGGTTGCCGTACACCGAGGCCCGCAGCAGGGCGCGAAGCTGGGTGCGGAAGATCTCCGGCTGATCCAGACAAATGCGGATGGCCCGGTAGCCCATGGCGGGGTTCTCCTCCGGGGGAATGTTGAAATAGGGGGCTTGCTTGTCGCTGCCCAAGTCCAGCGTGCGGACGATCACCTGCTTGGGGGAGAAGATCTCCAGCACCTTTTTATAGGCTTGGAACTGCACCTCTTCGCTGGGGAAGTCGGGGGAGTCCAGATAGAGGAACTCGCTGCGGAACAAGCCCACGCCGTCCGCCCCTGCCTTCTTGGCCTCCTCGGCGTCCTTCACGCTGCCGATGTTGGCGCAGACCTCCACATGGTGGCCGCCCTTGGTGACGGCCTTTTTGTCCATATACTGGTGCAGAAGGAGCTTTTGCTCCTCAAAGGCCTTGCGTTTCCCGGCGTATTCGCTGATCTCCGCCTCATTGGGGTCGGCAATGACCTCGCCGGTTGCGCCGTCGATGGCCAAAATGCCGTCCTTGGGGATATACTGGAACGCCTCGCCCAGCCCCACAATGCAGCCGATGCCCATGCTCCGGGCCAGAATGGCGGAGTGGGAGGTCACCGAGCCGTTTTTGGTGACACAGCCCACCACATACCGCTTGTCAAGGGCCACGGTCTGGCTGGGGAGCAGATCCTCCGCCACCACGATGGTAGGCTCGTGGGGCATTCCCGCGTCCTCGCGGATGCCCTTCAGAATACGGATGACCCGTCCGGCCACGTCCTTCACGTCGGCGGCGCGGGCGCGCATGGTCTCGTCGTCGATGGCTTGGAACATATCGTGGAGCATATTGCCCGTCTCCTGAACGGCCCACTCGGCGTTACAGCCCCCGGCCACCAAGCCGGAGACCCCCTCGCAGAAGTCCAGATCCTCCAGCATCATGCGGTGGATGTCGAAGATCATGGCCGCGTCGGCGTCGTCCTGACGGGTCTTTTCAAAGAGGGCGGTCAGCTCGTCGGCGGCCACGTGCTGGGCGTCGGCAAAGCGTTTGCTCTCCTTCTCCGGGTTGCAGCCCTCCCGCTTCTCCACGGTCAGGTCTACGACCTCCATATGCCAAAGCCGCGCAACCGCGATCCCTTCCGCCGCTCCGATCCCTTTTAGCTTCATAACGGCAACACTCTCCCCGTTAAGTCTATGGTCACTCACGCATTATAGCACATCCTTTGTGTAAAATGCAACCCCTTACCGGTATTTTTTCCCTTCCCTTTTTGCGAATTATACAAAAAGCGCCTCAACTCCCCGTTGAGGCGCTTTCCTTCTCGGATCATTTTGTGAACAATTCCTTCCTGCGCTGGTAATAGATCCACGTCAGCCCAGCGGTCACCAGAGAGACGGTCGCATTCACGGCGGTACTTATCAGCGGGTTGCTGCCCCGTTCGATATTCGCGGCCACCATGTCCGGGACAAGGGCATAGAGCGCAGCGGTAAACGCGATGGACTCCGCCACGTTGAGCAGGAAAAGGATCATCAGATACACGGGGGCGCGGCGCTTGAAGCCGGCAAGCTGGAAGCGGACAAACACCGCATACATGGACATGAGCAGCAGAAACACGCCGTCCAAAATAAAGATCTGCGGGTGGGTCATGTCGGGGTAGGTATGCAGGGCGAAGCCGATCCCGCCGTCCGCCGTCGGCGCGGCCTGCACGCCGAACACCCCCACCAGACCGTTAAACAGATCCATAATGGCCACCAGCCAGAGGATAAAGTAGATCAGCGCCACGTGCCAGTTCATTTTCTTTTGGCCCACAGGGGTCAGCATTTCCGCCATGAAAGCTCCTCCTTCAAAGTCGGTCTCTCATTTCTCTTTCGGATATTATACCCCACCCCGCGTCTCTTTGCAAGGGCAAGTTACACGTCCAAGCCGTGAACGATGGCGGCGCAGGAGCGAAATTCCTCCTCGTTGGTGCGCCAAAGCTCATATTCCGAGAGGGAGGGCAGGCCCATGGACACCCCTTCCTTGCGGTAGATCATGCCGCTGTCCACCGCGCCCCGCCGCCCGGTGGTGTGGAACGCCCGGACGCCGGTCTTTTCATGGATGGCGCGGATATTGTCCTTCCGCACGCCGCTGCCCGCCATGATGTGGATGCGGCCCGCCGCCCGGCGCGCCAGCTCCGCCAGCGTCTCCGCCCCGGTCAGGGCATCGGCGGCCTGCCCGGAGGTCAAAATGGTGGTGCAGCCCAGCTCCACCGCCCGCTCCAGCGTCTCAACGGGGTCGCGGGCCATGTCGAAGGCCCGGTGGAGGGTGACCTCCATCCCCTCGGCGGCGGCCATGAGCCGCTTCATGGCGGGAACGTCCAATTCCCCGTCGGGGGTCAGCACGCCGATGACCGCGCCGTTCGCCCCCAGTTCCCGGAAGGCGGCGATCTCCTCCTCCATCTGCTCCAATTCCGCCTCATCGTAGAGGAAGTCCCCAAACCGGGGACGGATGAGGACGTTGACGGGGATGGCGCACGTCTCCTTCACCTGCCGGAATAAGGCGCGGGAAGGGGTCGTCCCGCCGATGGACAGGTTGGCGCACAGCTCCAGCCGGTCTGCGCCGCCCTTCTCCGCGGCCACGGCGGAGGGCAGACAGTCTACACAGCCTTCGATCAGGGGGAGTTTCATGGCAACCGCTCCTTTCATTTATCCCAGTTTCCGCTCCATTTGTTCCTTGTTTTCGCAATAGTTCAGAGCGGTTTCCCGGGTGATCTGCCCGGCTTCATAGAGGGCGAGGATGGACTGATCCATGGTGACCATCCCCTTGCCGCCCCCGGCGGCCATGGCAGAGCCGATCTGGTGGATCTTGTTGTCCCGGATGAGGCTGCGCACCGCGCCGTCCAGACGCAGCAGCTCAAAGGCGGGGATGACGCCGCCGTTCACCGTGGGCAGAAGCTGCTGGGACACCACCGTGTGGAGTACCATGGAGAGCTGGAAGCGGATCTGCTCCTGCTGGCCGGAGGGGAAGGAGTCCACAATGCGGTCAATGGTGTTCACCGCCCCCTTGGTGTGGAGGGTGGCCAGAAGAAGATGGCCCGTCTCGGCGGCGGTCATGGCGGTGCGGATGGTCTCGTGGTCGCGCATTTCCCCCAGCTGGATCACATCGGGGGCTTGCCGCAGGCAGGCGCGCAGGGCGGAGAGATAGTCGGCGGTATCGGTGGCTACCTCCCGCTGGGAGACGATGGACTGCTGGTTGCGGTGGAGAAATTCGATGGGGTCTTCCAAGGTGATGATGTGGGCCGGGCGGGTGCGGTTGATGCGGTCAACGATGCACGCTTGGGTGGTGGATTTGCCGCTCCCCGCCGTGCCGGTGACCAGCACCATGCCGCTTTTGACCTCGCTGAGGGCCATCACCCCTTCGGGGATGTGGAGGGTCTGGTAGTCGGGGATGGAAAAGGCCACCACCCGCACCACCGCCGCCAGCGACCCCCGCTGGCGGTAGGCGTTCACCCGAAAACGGGCCAGCCCGGGTACGGAAAAGGAGAAGTCGTCGTCCCCCCTGTCCTTAAAGGGTACGGGGGAACGCCCCGCCTGCTCGTAGATGGCGGCGATGAGCCGCTCGCTGTCCTGAGGCTTGAGCCGAGCCTCCTCCAAGGGAAGCAGCCGCCCCTCCTCCTTCACGCTTACCGCGCCTCCGGCCACAAAAAAGAGGTCGGACGCGCCGCGGTCAACCGCTTGTTTTAAGTAGTCCAATAATTCCGCCATGTTATCGTCTCCTCATTCGTTTTTCCCGTCCCAGAGGTGGAGGGAATCGTCCCCCTCCCACGCCCCGGTGGGCGCGGCCTGCCAGCGCAGAACCCGCCAGCTTTCTCCAGTCGGCTCATTTTCCACCAGCACCGTCACCTGAAGCTCCTGCGTGTCCGAGATGGGGACGGCGTAAGTGTAGGTGTGCGCGCTCCCGTCCGGGTACTCTGCGATGGAGGCCGCCAGCTCCACCCCCTCGGGCACTTCGCCGCTTCGGATGCGGGCCAGAATTTCCTGCGCCTGACAGTCGGCGGCGTAGTAGTCCTTGGTGGCTTGGAGGGAGGCGTCGGAAAGACGCTCATCGGCGCGGACGGTGGACAGGGCCAGCAGGGCGAACACCACCAGACACAGCACCGCAAAGGCCGCCAGCAGGGAGCTTGCCCCAATGGGCGGGACGAAAAAGCGTTCCTTTTTGTCACCCACGCCCCGTCACCTCCCGCCATGCCACCTCAAGGGAAAACAGCTCCTTCATCGTGCTCTTTTCCCACCCATAGGCCGTCACCTGAGCCTTGCCAAGGCCGGGAACGCCGCTGTCCAGCGGCTGTACCTGAAGGGTGTAGCTGGAGGTTCGCACCCCGTCGGGGACAAATTCGCTCCAGCCCTCCCCGTAGGACACGAAGTATCCGAAGCCCTCCCGTTGGCCCACGTCGCCCAGCTCTCCCAGAGCGGCGGGGATGTCCCCGGCCTTTTGCTTCAGAAGCTCCGCCGCGTTCTGGCAGTGGATCGCCGCCTGTTCCCGGTCGGCCATGGAGCGGGAGAGGCCGTCCGCCGTCACAAAGGCCCGCAGGCACACCGCCGCCGCCAAGGCGAACACCAGCAACGTCACCAGCTGTTCCATCAGGAGAAGGGGGGTCTTGTCCCGTCTCATGCCCCCACCTCCCCGCTGCGTAGGGAGAGGTACACCGTCTCGGTCTCCCCGCTTTTCAGGGTGAGATCGGCATTCAGCAGCCCGTCCTCAAGGGAAAGCTCCAACCCGTCCAGCTCCATCACCCGCTCGCCGTCGGTCAGCCCCGCCTCCACCTCGGCGGCGGTATACAGCTCCCACAGCGAGCCGTCATAGCAGTAAAGGCGGGTGACGTATTGGCTCCCATCGCCGCCGTTCCACTCCTTTAAGGTCAGGCAGGGAAGGCCGCAGAAGTCCTCCACGGCCACGGCGTCCGCCCCGTCGCTCTGGCGCACACGGGTGGCAATATACTGGGCTGCGGTGCGCCCGTCAAAGGCGGCGGCGTCCCGGTCTACCAAGCGGCGGTATGCCCCCGCCCCCGCCAGCAGGGCCAGCAGAATGGACACGGCGAACACCGCCAGCAGGGTCACCGCCGCCAGCGCAGTCATATGCTTTTGCCCCGTTTCCTCTCTCATGGCCGCCGCTCCAATACGGTAAAGTTAGGCATCAGGTTCGCCCCAAAGGGCTCGTAAAACACCGCGTAATGCTCCCTGTCGATCTGAAGCCCATAGCGTTCCTCCAAATCCTCCAGACGTTCAGGGTAGCGGCCCTCGGCGGCGTAGCAGGCCGTGCAGCCCCGGCGGATGGCGTCCTCCAGCCGGGCGCGGGCCTCGTCCCCGCGATCCTCATCCAGCCGCTCCGCCCCTCGGGCAAGCATCCAAACCGCCGCCAGCAGCAAAACCGGCACAAGGAGGGCCAACAGGCCGGAAAACCGGCGCTTTCTTCCTCGTCTCATCCCGTCACCCAATGGCCGACATAATGTGCATCAGGGGGAGCATCACCGAGAGCAAAATGACCCCCACCAGCGCCGACGCCGCCAGCACCAGCGCCGGTTCTACCCGGCCTGCCATGCGCTCCAGCGCCTCGTCCCCCTCCTGATCCAACTGCCGGGCGATATGCTCCATCGCCCCATCCACCCGGCCGCTCCGCTCCGCCGTGTCTAAAAGGC
This sequence comes from uncultured Oscillospiraceae bacterium, assembly GCA_949093475.1. Classification (GTDB taxonomy): domain Bacteria; phylum Bacillota; class Clostridia; order Oscillospirales; family Oscillospiraceae; genus MGBC124762. The sequence continues at coordinate 188 of CARXAY010000010.1, read as the reverse complement.
GGCACTGGGCCGGGGGAAGGAGGCCGCTCGCCCCCATGGCCGCGCCCAGCCGCTCCCCCGCGTCCAGCCGCGCCTTGCACTCCCCGCAGCGGCGGGCGGCGGCGGGGGCGTCCTCTTCCACCAGTCTGCCCGCCAGCTCCACCGCCTCGGACGCGCCCATGCCGCTGGCCAGCGCCATGGACATAGCC
>CARXAY010000009.1 GCA_949093475.1 uncultured Oscillospiraceae bacterium | reverse complement strand
CGCCGACGCCGACCCCCACGCCCACTCCGACCCCTGCGCCGGAGACCTACGGCGCGGGCATGGCGGCGGGGGAGGACTATGACTTTGCAAGCCCTGTGCCCGAGACGGAGGCGGTGGAGGACAGCTACTTTGACGACGCGGCCTTCATCGGCGACTCCCGCATCGACGGTTTCCGCCTTTACAGCGGCATCAAAAACGGCGAGTTCATTGTCCACACGGGCCTGAGCGTCTTTCAGGTAGAGAAAAAGGACATCACCTACAAAGGACAGAAGATGAAGGTGTTGGACGCGCTGGAAAAAGGCGAATACAAGAAGGTGTATGTGAGCCTTGGGGTCAATGAGCTGGGCATGAACAACGACACGGGCTACCACGACCACTTCGCCAAGTTAGTGGACGATATCCGCGCCCAGCAGCCCGACGCCACCATTTATATCCAGCTTCTTATCCCTGTGAACGAGAAGAAGTGCCGGGAAAAGGGGATCGCAGACTATATCGAAAACGGCCATTTGCAGGTCTATAATGACATTTTGCGGGAGGTTGCCCAAGAAAAGCACGTATTTTTGGTCGATCCGGCGGAGGAGCTGACCGACGAGACCGGCGAGCCGCCCTATGAGAGCGTGGCCGACGGCGTCCACTTCCAGCGCGAGCCTTACAAGCAGTGGTTCGACTACCTGAAGCGGCACACCATCTACAAAGGAGAGTGGGACGCATGAAAACCCTGATAAAACGCGGCGGAGCGGCGGTTTTGGCGCTGCTGCTGACGGTGAGTTTAGCGGCCTGCGGAGAGAGGGAAACGAAGGAATTTGACCCCGAGGACACCCCCAAGGCCCTGATGGATGCGGGGGCGTTTTCCGAGGAGTTAGAGGGGCTGGAGGAGGACATCCTTCTGCGCCTCTATGAGATGGACGAGAGCAAGGTGACCGCCGCGGCGGGCTTTGGCTCCACCGGGCTGACCGCGGAAGAGGTGGCGGTGTTTGAAATGACCGACGAGCAGGCGGCCAAGGACGCAGAGCCGCTGCTTCAGGCGCATTTGGAGTATCAGATCGAATCCAACGTGGACTACCGTCCCAAGGAAATGCCCAAGTTGGAGAAGGCCGTGGTGGAGCGGCGGGGCAAGACCTTGCTCTTTCTGGTGGCGGCGGACTACGAAGCGGCGAACAGCGCACTGGGCTGAGCGGTTTTCCACGCGGCTTCCACAAGCGAGTTCCACAAATGTGAGGATGTGCGTTTTTTGGGAGCGTCCTTTCCTGCGGGAAAGGGCGCTCTTTTTTTGAAAAATGCGGGAACTTTTCTAAAATATATCTCGTCATATAGGGAGCAACACGGGAAATCGGGGCAATTGATTTGGAGCTTCCACAGTTCCACATGGACAATTTGAGGAAAACCCAAAAAAGGCTTGCATTCTTCGGCAGGTTGTGCCATAATATTCCCGTAAAAATGCCATCGTGGTGTCATTGCGCCCATTTGAGGGGTACAGACGGGAAAACCACGACCAAAACTGCGTCTGACCACAGGACTTATACCTTTATATATATCGCAAAGAAAGGGGTGAGGGTCATGGACGCGAACATAAGCAAACTGAAGCTGTTGGGCACGCGGATCATCGCGGGCGTCCTGACTGCCTCAATGCTCCTTTCTACCGCGGCCACGGCGATGGCTGCGGGCGTTAGCACGTCCGGGGAGCAAAACCATGTGACCGAGGAAGACCCGAACAAGACCCCTGCGACCGACCCCAACACGAACCCTGACGAGAACACGGAAAACACAGGGGACGAGGCGAAATACCAGACGCCGCTGATCCTTGACCGGTATTCGGTGGGCTTCACTCCGGAGCAGACCACGGTGCGGGTGCGGGCCACGGTGACCGACGTGCGCTATCTGGGCACGCTGACCTCGCTGGAGGAGTTCGCGTCCTTCTTCCCGGTGGATGTGGATCTGGATAAGTGCGAGTATCTGACCGACGACCTGCGGGAGGGCATCGCCCAGATGGACGAGGACACCCGCCGCAGCTATCGCGGTCAGGCCATCGGCAAGCTGAAGATCACCGAGCAGTTCGTCTGGAGCACCATTTTTGACGGATACGATTATAAGGACTACATTCAGATCGACGTGGTGGACTACAGCGTCCGCGACGCCAGCGAGACTATGGCCCCCAGCATCAACTGTGACGTGGACATCACATGGGTCGGCCCCACCGAGACCGTGGCCGCCGTGCGCCCCAGCGGCAATCAGGGCGGCAACAGCGGCGTGACCTCCATCGACCCCAACGACAGCAACATTCAGGATCTCCTGAATTCCACCAACTCCAACACCAGCACGACCACCAACAAGAATCCCATGGAAGAGCCGGAAGCCATCCGGGAGTTCCTTTATGAGCAGTATAAGTCCGGCGGACTGACGCAGGAGAACACGCAGGGCTATGACCTGAGCTACTTTGACGAGCGGCTGAAGGCTGAGGGCCTGACCCCCGGCGGCGGCACGTCCAACATTACCGATGTGGATCTGGACGCTCTGCTCAACGGCCAGCAGAGCAGCAACGGCAGTCAGGTTCAGGACACCGGCTTCTCCCTCATTACCACCCCCACCGACGATACTATTAATAATAAGGTAGAGACGGACGGGGCGGACAAGACGGACGCCGGCAACGAGACCGCCTCCGACAATAAGAGCGACGCTGCATTAGAACCGGCCGACGGCGAAGAGACCGGCGAGCCCGCTTCCGACGGCGGCGTGGATGTCGCGCTGACCGGCGGGATGCCGCTGGATCTCAATGATGCGACCCCCGAGCCTGACCCGGTGCTGGACGAACAGGTCGAGCCTCCGCTGGAGGAGGACGCTGTTCCTCTGGAGGCGCCGGAGGACGGCGGGGAGCTGGCGGCGCTGCCCGGTGACGAGGAAAAGAAGGACGCGTCCACCGCGCCGGAGACCACCGCGACCTCCGGGGAGGACGACAAGACCGCCGGAAACGACGAGACGGCGGGCAACGAGGATGACAAGACCGCCGGGGACGACAAGAAGGCGGAGAATACCGATAACGGCAGCCAGACTGACAAGGATCAGGCTGGCGATTCGGCTGTTTCCGGCGGGCAGGAGAACGACGCGGCCCAGAGCGGCAACAACGGAAGCGGCATGACGCTGGAGGAGATCCTCGCCCAGCTGGGCGGCGGCTCTTCCACCGGCGGCAATCAGGAGATCATCACTCAGCCCGGCGGGGTGACCAGCAGCTTCACCAACTTTGAGTGGAAGCTCACCAAGGACGAGGAGAACCTGTACGGGCAGGATACCGTGGTGCAGACCGCGGCGGTTGAGCCGGCCATCGACGCCAGCGGCAGCGTGGTGTATACGGTTCACTTTGCCGTGTCTGTGCCCAAGGCCAACCTCTACACCTATGGCGACGCCTACTTCTTCGGCACGGCCACTGTACCCGACCTGCCCGACGACGGCAAGGACGACGTGGACGATCCCAAGAAGGACGACGACAACGACGGCGAGCAGAAGGAAGATCCCGCCGACAAGCAGGACGAGGAGAAGCCGGACGGGGAGACCCCTGCCGACGACCCCAACACCAAGAATGACGACAACAGCCAGAGCGCCTATGCGTCGGTGAAGGATACCGACCCCACCGACAGCGAGCTGGCGGCATACTTCAACCTCTGCAACCAAGGCCCGGCCGGCAAGGTCTATCACATTCGCGCTTTCTTGGGCGCGCAGGGCCAAGCGACCTCTTATGATGTAAGCAGCTACCTTCAGACCGCGCTGGATGATGCCAACTGGGATGGCAATACCGGCACTGTTTTGTACTCGGTGCTTGACCCCCGGGTGGCGGAGATCAGTGAAAGCGGGATCGTTTCCGCCAAGCGCGAGGGCCGCACGGCGGTGTACGCCATGGGCTACGATGCGTTTGACACCAAGGTCTACGCAGTGCTTCAACTGGAGGTTCACGGCCGCTTCACCTTGAGCAGCGGCGAGGCCATCACCGGCAACGCCGGAGACGGTTACTCCGCGAAGATGGCTGTGCCGATGGTGTCTGCGGGCAACCTCCACTCTCTGGCCTTGAAGGCGGACGGAAGCGTGTGGGGTTGGGGCAGCGCCAGCAACACCAACGCGCTGGGCAGCGCCAACGGCGGCGTCCTTCGCTCCCCCGCGCCCATTTATCTGCGCAGCTCCAACGGCATCTACACCCCGCTGACCGGCGTGGTGATGGTGTCCGCCGGACTGAACTTCTCTCTGGCCCTGACGGCCAACGGCAATGTGTACGCTTGGGGCTCCAACACCCGCGGCCAGACCGGCACGGGCGACATCAGCGCCCGCGAGACGGTGCAAGATCCGACGCTGGTGCGCGGCCCGGTGGTGGCGGAAGGCCAGCCGGCCGATCCCAACACCGATGAAAACGGTTACCTCTGCAACATCGTGGCCATCGAGGCCGGCGGCAACCATGCGTTGGCGCTGGCAGCGGACGGCACGGTGTACGCTTGGGGCGACGGCAGCTATGGACAACTGGGTGTAAAGGCCGAAGACTTGATGTACAGTGAAGCCGGGAAGTTCTATTATAGTGGTTACCCGGTGGTGGTCAAGGACGGAGCGGATGACCCGTTGACCGGGATCGTGTCCATCGCGGCGGGCGGCTCTATTTCGGTGGCGCTGAGTGTGGCGGGGAAGGTCTACACTTGGGGCGACAACCGCCGCGGCCAGTTGGGCCAGAACCATAAGCCCAGCGACGGCAAGGACAACGAGTGGTTCCAGCAGTCCACCGCCGGAGAGGTCACGGCCTACACCGTCCGCAAGGACAAGGATTGGGAGCTTCAGAGTTCCGGCTTTGGCGGCGTGGTCGCGGTGAACGCGGGCGGCGCGGCCAGCAACGATGAACACGGCTACGGCCACATGATGGCCATCACCGCCAACCTGAATATGGTAGACGGCGTGCGTACCGACACCACTACCGTGTTCGGCTGGGGCCAGAACGACCGTGGTCAGGTGGGCGACAACTCCCCGCAGCCCGAATCCAAGGACGAGGAAAACACCTACGCTATCCTGCCCACAGAAGTGGTTTACCGCGACGCCAACGAGTACGACATCCGAACGGTGAGCGTGTCGGCGGGCGTTGACCACACTCTGTCCGTGGTGCGCGAGCGGCCCAAGGGTAGCGACGACAGCCGGGACGACATCTACTACACCTACGGCTGGGGCTACGACACCCGTGGACAGCTTGGCCAGAGTAGCGACTCCGGTCAGGTCAGCTCGGACGGCTCGGGGGTCAACACCAGCAGCCAGAAGCGTACCCCCACCAAGATGCTGGCCGAGAACTTTACCCGCGACGAGAACGGCAACATCACCAGCGGCGACTTGAAGTACGTGACCAGCTCGGTGGGCGTGTCTGCCGGCGACAACTTCTCCATTTTGTGGGATGAAGCGGGCGAGGTCTTCGGCACGGGCTATAACTTCGTCTATCAGCTGGGCGCAGCCCCCACGCTGCGGACGATGGTCAACAGCAAGGGCGACCCCATGGCGGACAACGACTCCGTGGCCGTCCCGATTCGGGTCGGTTATGGCGTGAGCCAGAACCTGATCTATGACAAGGTTTGGGTCTTTACAACCATGACCGACGAGGACACCGGTGAGACCACCACGCAGCTTACCGCCCGTTACGCAGTCCAGCCGGAGACCGTACCCGTTCAGGGTGAGGACGGCGACGCGGACATCGCGCCCAACGTGGCGTCCATCCCTGTGTCCAAGCTCACCCAGATGGATCCCACCGGGGACGACGAGAACCTGATGGAGCTGAACGACGATCAGTTCAACGCGCTGAAGGCGGTCAGCCTCCAATATTCCATCACCCTCACCGACCAGCAGTATGCGGTGGTGTTCAAGGACGGAATGAAGCGTTATTATAGTGTGGGCTTCAACATCTCCGAGCGCGACCGGGCTGTGCCCAGCGCCAAGGACAGCGAGATGATCTATGGCTACACCCACACCGAGGAGATCCCCAACCTTGATATCACCGACACCAAGGATCACCAAGAGCCTTGGGAGAAGCTGAGCCGGAACAACGCCGTGCTGGAGCCCACCGACCTGAAGGACGTGTTCACCATCGTGGGCATTGTGGAGGATGCGGCGGATGTGGACATCAACGGCGTCTATGCGGGCAAGCTGAAGGTCATCATTGAGGACGCCAACAACTTCGCCACACCTATGGTTCGCACCGGCGAGAACTTTACCGTCGCGCTGAAGTCCGACGGTACGGTTTGGGCTTGGGGCGACAACAGCTATGGCCAACTGGGCACGGGCAAGAGCTTTGAGGAGCTGCCCTATGCACCCTACCCCATGCGCGTGACCGGCCTCGGCACACGGGAGAGCAAGCCCGTGATGAGCCGCCTTACCTTAATAAAGGAGATCTCCGCCGGCTTCAACCATGCGCTGGCCCGGACGGCGGACGGCTCGGTGTATGCTTGGGGCGACAACTCCAGAGGCCAGCTTGGTCAGAACGAGGATGTGTACACCACCTATGAAGTTCACGGCGACACCATTCAGGTGGAAGTGGACAAGACTGCGGTGGAGAAGCTGAAGGATACTTGGAGCTGCTATCCCATTCAGGTGACTGCGGGGGCAAGCGGCGACGAGAGCGGCAGCAACTACCTGATGGGCGCGACCAGCATCGCGGCCGGCGGGTATCACTCCATGGCCGCCGTGAGCGACACCGGCTGGGTCTATACATGGGGCGACAACTCCAAGGCCCAGCTTGGCACGGGCTATAAGGTCAGCGCCATCGGCGATATCCGTACCTATCCCGACCGGGTGGTGCGCGACGTCAACGGCACGACCCCGGAGACCAAGTACCTGACTGCGGCCACCGAAGTGGCGGGCGGCGGCTGGCACTCTCTGGCCATCGGCCCGTTCCCCTACGCCAATGTGGGCGGCACCAGCGGCAGCGACAGCACCTATGTGGCCGCATGGGGCGACAATACATACGGCCAGTTGGGCATTGGCCCCCATGAGATCGATGAAGACGGCACCCGCTACGGGGTGGCGGTGGACTATATGCGCCAGTACAGCAACACCGGCGAGGGCGCAGGCATCCTTGTGGACAGCGTGATCCAGATCGGCGCCGGCTTCTACCACACCGCCGTACTCACCGAGGGCGACACCACCCGCGGTACGGGCGGGCGCGTCATGCTCTCCGGCGACTACCGCTATGGACAGCTTGGCCATGCCGCGTCTGCGGATCAGACCGGCCTCGGCTTTGTCCAGTATGCTACCGCCTTGGTGGATGACAACGGCGTCGACATTACCGACGCGGTGGGCGTGGCCGCAGGCCAGTACCATACCGCCATCCTCCGGGGCAAGCGCGCGGTACTGCCCGATCCCACGATTCTCGGCCCGATCATCGAGAGCACCATTTATACCTTCGGCACAAACACCGACGGCCAGATCGCGATCCCGGCTACGGACGCCAACGGCTACTATCAGACCCAGACCATCGACCAGAACTATCAGGTGGTGACCAAGCCCGGAAACGTGGGCGGCGTCGTGACCTCGCTGGTGGCCGGCGGCAAGCACACCGTTGCCCTGACGGATCGGGGCGAGGTGTTCGCGTGGGGCAAGAACGAGTCCGGCCAGTTGGGCGAGATGTCTCTGGTGGATCGCGACGGCACAAGCCAGTCCGGCTTTGACGACGCTTATATTCCTGTGGTTTCCGGCGTAGTGAACTACGGCGGCAGCCGCACGTTCCCTGTGCGGATGGAGACCCATCAAAACGGCGTGCTCTGGAATCGTGTGCCTGACGCGGCGTATAATGACTGCGATTACAAGTTAGTGCAGAACACCCCCATGAAGCGGGAGTACGAGCTCAAGCGCACGGTGGAAGGCGCGGACTATGTGAACGCCGACGGTGTGGCGATCCCCTATTATACGCACTACGATGCGGCGGATGTGATCGGCGGAAGCTACAACATCTGGTCGAAGGAAAAGAAGGAAGGCGCGGTTTGGAAGGACACGGGCGCAGAGGTGAAGGTCGGCAAGGGTGTTGACTTTACAAAGAAGCCTGCCGTGATCGACTTCTTCACCATTACCTTCGGTCTGGCGGAAACGGGCGGCAACAGCAGCACGTCCTCTACTTTGACAGGCGAATACACCGTGGGCGGAGAGACCAGTGTTGTTCACTCCGGCGACAGCGTCTGGGGCGGCGGCAAGCTGATGCTCCATGTGACCGGCCACGGCGGTTATGTCTCCGACTATAACTATGAGTGGGCGGTGAATCCCGCCGCCACGGTCTATACCACCGAGCGCAAGAACCGCTGGGTCGCCTATGACGGCAAGTGGACGGACGACGACGGCGTGGAACATACCGGCGGCTACACCGACGGCACTTCCTTTAAGGAGGAGCTGACGCAGGCCGAGGCCGCCACGGTGGACGGCTACTTCACGGTGGAGTCTCTGGACGATCAGGTGGACGTGCAGTGTACCGTGGAGCATCCGCGCCTCTTCGACGTGACTCTGCGGGTGGATCTGGATCACGCCAGCTGGAATGACAGCGACCGCAAGCTTTTCCTCAAGAGCAGCTATAAGACCGTGATGCTGGAAAAGCAGGAAGGCAAGAACACCTACACCGCCAAGGACGTGCCCGAGGGCACTTATAAGGTGTGGGAGTATGTGGACGGCGCGTTCGACGCTGACACCGGTCTGCTGACCCATCCGGAGCTGGCTTTTGAAGGGCCGAAGACCATTACCATCAAGAACGGCAACAAAACCGACACCTTGGACTACTTCACTTTGAACGTAGCCATCGTGCCGGTAAACGGCGTTGCCATGGCGGAGCTTTCCATCCACTATGCCCAGCTCACGCAGGTGGACGGCGAAGACCGTTACGGCGTTTATACCGGCGGCGTCACCGGCAACGCCACTTGGAAGCTCATCAACGGCGACAAGGTCATGGCGGACGCGCCCCTGATCTTTACCACAGCAACCACCGCTCTGACCAGCGGCGTGGTCGGCTCTCGCGTCCGCAGCACTTGGCGCAATTCCAACGGCGGAACGGCCGACATCGGTTTGGAGAACATTGCGTATCAATACGCCACCACCGACGGAACGACCCCCCTGCAGATCATGAAGGCGGTGGGTGAGACCGACTTGTTGGTGACCATGGACGGCAATGTCGCCGGGGACGAAAACTACATGATCCCCATGGCGGTTCGCCTCACCAAGAACAATGTGAACTGGGCGGACGCCACCGCGCAGGGCTATGAGCTGTATCTGGAAAGCCTGCGCGGCCGCACCTCCGCTGTGGGCGCGCCCCAGCGCGTCTGGGCCAGCTATAAGCTCACCCACCGTGGCGACGGGCTGTTCGACACCAGCGAGCTGGGCGGCACGGCGCGGGGCGGCATCCCCAGAGACGACTATATGGTCTATCTGCGCTATCCCAACGGGGTGAAGCTCCCCGTGATGGGCACGCAGTTCAACCTGACCTACCGCGGTTATGTGAAGGATTCCCTTGCGGGCGCGGTCGATCCCGCGGAGACGCCGCTCTCCGTGCCCGTGCGGGAGATCTCGTACAGGCTGATGGTGGCCAACGACGATGGTACAGTTATGGACAACACCCTGACGCAGGGCCACGTCCAGATCATCAGTGGCTTCAACGGCACGATCAACGATACCGACGCGGGTATCTATAATGGCAAGACCAGCGACGGCCTGATCGTGGCCATGCCCGACGAACAGTCGCCCTACTATAATGTCACGGTGCTTCAGACCATTGACGCGGCGGCGAAGAAGAGCGGCGACGGGGAGGCAAAAGGCAAGCTGGTGTTGCCCGTGAACAACACCATCTCCGTGCAGATCATCGGCAGCCACGCCGATGAGTTCTCTGTGAGAATTCAGCAGAGCTTTGAGGATTCTGACAACGATATGAGGATCGAAGGGCGCGGTATCGTACTTGGAAAGCCCGTGACCTTCAGTACCGACGCCACCATCAGCGAGAATATCGACGATGCAGACAACAAGCCTTGGGATCTCGCCACCGCCACCGATCTTGCCATCCGTGTGGTGGGCAAGGGGGAGAGCGTGATCACCGGCGGCGGCAGCTATTCGGACGCCACCCTCAGCTCGCTGGACGAGCTGACGGCGGTGGACGACACCCTTTTGACCGGCTACAACGTGGTGTTCACCATGCAGCGGCCCAGCTTTGAGGCGGGGGCGGAGCTGATGGAGGAGACGGGCGGCGGCAGCACGACCCTCCCCAGCGGCGGCGTGCTGGACGCCGAGATCATTGTGCCCGGGCGTGACCTTGCCAACTGGTCGGGCAAGGACGTGAAGCTGCCCGATTTGGCTCTGGGCAACTATCTGGAGCTGGTGTCCGGCGATACCGTGGATATCGTGGGAACAAGTGAACGCTATGTCCCCGACTACCGTTTGGTTTACACCGAGGGCCGGGAGAAGTATTACCGCAACGTCACCCCCGCGGAGGACAGCACAGTTCAGCCCTACATCGACATCCCGGATGATCTGATTGTGGTGGGGAAGGACGAGCTGGGCAACGACATCACCGAGAAGAACCCCGAGCGCTGGGAGCAGGTGGGCGTGATCGAGGATGAAGAGGGCAATGAAGTGCCTCAGTATGAGGATCGCTGGGCAAATGCCCAGTTGATCATCACCTCCTCTAACCCGGACGTGGTCTACGTTAAGGGCTATACCCTGATCGCAGGGGAACAGAATGGCACGGCCACCGTGCGGATCTATAACACGCTGACCCATCGCTCTGCGATGATCGTCGTCCATGTCCTTAACACCGAGGATGCGTCCGGCGAGGGCATGGAGATGGAGTACGCCTATAAGTCCACGCCCATGATCTCCTTGGGCGAGAACTTCTCCGTCGCCCTGAAGGCGGACGGCACGGTATGGACTTGGGGCGACAACACCTACGGCCAGCTTGGTATCAACAACCAAGTGGAGACCTACTCCGACGCGCCCATGGCGGTGCGTACCGTCACCGACTCGGAAAGCGGTCTTGCGCCCATGATCCGCCATGTGGTCGCGGTGGCCGCCGGACGGCGTCACGCCGCGGCTCTGACCCGGGAGGGCACGGTGTATGTCTGGGGCGACAACACCTTCGGGCAGTTTGCTCTTGACCCCGCCGATTACGCCCTCACCAACGATGAAGGGAAAGTGACCGGCTACAGCAGTTTCTCCGCCGTGGAGGCGGACATCAGCGGCGTGCTCGGCAAGATCGTGGAGATCGCAGCCGGGGACGGCTTTACCGTCGTGCGCACCGAGCGCAACACCGTCTGGAGCTGGGGTCGCAACGATAAGGGCCAGCTTGGCGTGGGCTATGCGGGCGATGTGTTCGGTCACGACACCGTCCGCGGCCAGCACCTGAACGAGCTGACCTACCGCACAAGCGATTACACCGCCTACCCCAGCATCTATGACGAGCTGTGTGCCAAGCTGGGCCTCAGCGGGATGGGCAGCCGCTTCACCCGCGAGGTGATGAACACCGGACACAATGAGCGCCCGGAGGCCGACCCCTACTATTTGGACAGCTACTATCTGTATGCCAAGTACCTTTATGATCTGGTCGGATTTGTGGAGCTTCAGGAGGACGCGCTGCGCGATCCGGCGAATATTGGCAACTATTATGAGGACGACAGCGACAACAGCAAGCTGATCCGTCCGCTGGGCGACTACCGCGGCAACGAGGTGGCCACCATGGACGAGTTTGTCCTCGCCCTCCAGCTCTATGATGCGGCAATCGCTTATCTCAAGTCCGCCTATGATCGGATGGCCCTTGATAACCCCTCTTACGGGGAAAAGTACGACCATTTTGTGCCGCTGGGCGACAAGAAGGACGGCGAGCCGACCTTCCGCACCGATTGGACGCTGGCGCGGCCGACCTACAGCGGCGTGAAGTGGAGCTATGAGGACTACCAGACCGCTCTGGAGCAGTATCTGGAGCGCGAAAAGAACGGTACGTTGGTGACCACCGGCGGCGAATACGGCGCATCCCTTGAAGACGAGAGCGGCAACAAGGCGATGGAGAGCGAGCCGACCTTTAACCAGTTCACTTGGAAGCCGGTTCAGGTCATGGAAGGCGAAGCCGCCAGCAAGGGTTACTATCTCAGCGAGATCATGTCTATTTCCGCCGGGGACGGCCATGTGCTGGCCCTTCGCAGCGACGGTTCTCTCTTCGGTTGGGGCGATAACACCTACGGCCAGTTGGGCGTGGGTCTTGACAGCACCCTGATCCGTAGCGACAATTCCAAGCTGGGCGCGACCTTTACTTACCGCGTGCCCGTGCGGGTGAAGGTGGGCGCTGTGAACGGTGATCCCGCAAATCAGGTGGCCGGCGAGATGCGCGGCTATTTGGTCAATGTGATGAGCATTTCCGCCGGCGGCAACCACTCTCTGGCCCTGCTGTCCGACGGGACGGTCGCGGCCTTCGGCGAGAACACCTATGGTCAGATCGGCAACGCCGAGGTGGATCAGGTCACCTACGATATCAAGGATCTGGTGACCGAAGTGCCCGGCGTGGGCGGCCAGCCCGGCATTGAGGGCGTGGACGCCTATGATCTGGTGGGCGAATCCATCCTCAAGCGGCGCGAGGCCGGGGCTGTCCGGGTCAAGACCGCCTCCGGCGCTGATCTTCAGAACGTATTGGCTGTGGCCGCCGGCGGGCAGTCCAGCGAAGCCATCGTCCGCGACGGCACGATGCTCGGCGAAGCGGGCGGCGTCGTGTACGCTTGGGGCTCGAATATGGAAGGCCAGCTGGGTCTTGACGAACGGGACGACGACGATCTGGAGGGCGCGCGCACCGCGTTCGTGGGTCATGCCGTTCAGGTGGCGCAGGGCGAAAGCGCCAACTCCAATCAGGATTACAAGTTCTTCACCCGCGCCATCGCCATTGCCGTGGGCGGCAAGCATATGGCGGCTGTCCGCGCCGACGGCTATGTGTGGAACTGGGGCAGCAACGACCGCGGCCAGCTGGGTAACGGGACGCGGGACGACAGCTTCCGGGCCGTTCAGGCAGGCGACGGCGAATCCAAGAGCCTGATTCTGGATCACTATGAGCATTACGATGAGAACGACGCTCTGCTCCACACCTATAATCAGCTCCGTCCGGTGGGCGAGGAGAACCCCAACATCGTGATGATGGATGAGGGGGATTACCTGTTGCTTGATATGGCTGATATCCTGTACAGCCACCGCACCGGCTTTAACCTCCTCTCCGACGGCGAGAACACCTCCATTGCCGACAAGCTCAATCTGGTGGATGTGGGGGTCACCGATCCCTCCATCTTCGCCGCCGAGAACGCCGGCGGCACGAAGGTGAAGGTTCGCAACACCGGCAAGCTGGGCCTGACCAGCGTCTACATCGACTACGAGTTCTCCAAGGGTGTGGAGGGCGATCCTCAGACCAGCAATATGATGGTGCTGCCCGTTTGGGCGCGCCACCGCCAGACCTACGACCCGGCAGAACCGGCAGACGACCATAATGTGACCGTGTCCGCGTCCCCCATGGTGGCCGCGGGCGCGAAGCATGCCGTGGCCTTGGATTCCTCCGGCCGCGTGTGGGTGTGGGGCGACAACTCCAAGGGCCAGCTGGGCCTCGATCCGGAAAAGGTCGCCTATGTGGATCACCCCGTTCAGGTCACCAACTTCTATCAGTACAGCGCCGTGCGCCCGGACAACACCGACGTGCAGCTGGCGCTGGACGGCGGGCCGCTGACCTTCACTGCGGTGGCCGCCGGCAAGGACTTTACCTATGCGCTGGACATCGACGGTTATGTCTGGGCATGGGGCAACAATTACGACAGCACCGGCAACACCAAGCTCAATCAGCTTGGCCGCGGCGCTGACAGCGCCTATCAGGGCTATCAGCCCATGCGGGTTCGTATGCGCGTAAGCCGCATCAGCACGCTGGGCGAAGAAAAGGTCACCAAGGAATACCGTTATCACGACCCCATCCTCGGCGGCTATGTCACCGACACCTATGTGGAGCGCGACCGCATCATTGCCATCGCCGCCGGCGAGAGCTACGGCATGGCCCTGTCCATGAGCGGCTTCGTGTACTCGTGGGGCGACAACAGCAACGGACAAATGGGCATCAACGACCGCAACCTCACGACCAGCAGCTATGCCAAGTGGGTGAGCAAGGGCCGTTCGCCCAGCCAGACCAACCATATGCAGGAGGCCGTCAGCATTGCTGCGGGCAGTAAGACCGGCGGCGTCCTCTTCTCCAATGGTACATTCTTTACCTTCGGCGACAACGGCTACGGCCAGTTGGGCGACAGCTCCGACCGCAACCGCTACTCCGCCGTGAAGGTTCAGGCCGGGCAGGGCAACACTTGGGCCGACGGCGCTTTCACCGGCAATTCCGGCATGAACCCCAACGACAAGAACGACTATAACTTCAATAAGGGCGTGGCCATCGCCATGGGCGCGAACCACACCGTCGCCATCGCCCTGAACATTACGATGACAACTCCCGACGCCAACGGGAAGGACTTCGTTGTGACCCCCGGTCTCTACGGCTGGGGCAACAACGCCAAAGAGCAGCTTGGCATCGGTTTGAATCATGACACCGTGCAGGCGTTCAGCACGCCCATGGTGATGAAGAACGCAGCCGGCGAGGCTTTGATCGCCGGTGCGCGCCAGCTCAGCGCGGGCTACTCCGCGACGCTGGCACAGGTGGAGAACCAGACGGTCAAGGGCAACGGCAGCGGCTTTGACCCCGTTCAGCTTTTGGCCTTCGGCGACAACAGCGCCGGTCAGCTCGGCAACTACAACCTGACCCGCGGCCCGATCGTCAGCGGTTCTCCCGTTGACTACGACAATACTGTGGCCCGTGAGATCGCACACGAACTCCAGGTCATCGACGATAATTACCACTGGATGCAAAAGGTGATGGTGACCGCCGTGGGCGGCGACTTCATCGTCTTCGCCCGTGACACCGGCACGGTGTTTGCCGCCGGTTCTAACGCGCTGGGCCAGTTGGGCGACTATACCGACATCAATTCCGAGTACCCCGTTGTGGTGGGCCGCCTGAGCTATGAGAGCCTGATTGCTTGGGGCACTGACCACAACACCACACCCCACGACCTTACTCCCCAGATCACGCTGGTGGGCGCGGAGGAGGCTAAGTTCGACCTGACCAAGATGGCCTATCTGGTGGACTACGGCTTTAACCTCCTGAGCCACAAGCCTATGGAGGATATCAAGGACGCCCAGTGGGAGTTCACCTCTCTGGACGAGAGCATCACCGCGGAGCTGAGCAAGGACGGCACGACCGTGACCTTCGGCCCGCGCGATCCGGCCAACGTCAAGTACGGCGATACCTTCATCCAGATCTATGAGGCGACCACCGGCCGCACCCTGCTGCTGCGGGTGAAGG